>NZ_JCBDGX010000027.1:0-20355 GCF_059834345.1 Vibrio sp. R11-SG3-ISO3-SZ | reverse complement strand
ACGACGTCCCCGCCTCGACGCTCAAAGCGAGCGACATTTATGCCATCGATTGGGACATGGACTGGTTTACGCACCTCCCCGAGTCCAAGCTAAAAACGCGCTGGCCTCACCGCGAACTGCTCAAGGCGTACTCGAGCTCCAACCCCCCTTCACGTGAGTTAGCGCCAGTGCGAGACGTCAATAACTTGCTGCCACGCTTACTCTATGACTATACGCAGCAGCTCATCCGCGCCGGTGGCGTGAAAAAAACGCGACTGGCCGCCAGCACCATCACCAAATACACCGGCCTCACCAAAACGCTTGAGCCCTACCCCTTATCCTATTCAGATGCCATCAACGAAGAGGCCGTGAATGCTTGGGCGCAAAGCGTGTATGACTCGCTCCCAAACGAAACGAGCCAACACATTTTCCTCTATTTTTTGCGCTTTCTCAGCGCTCAAGAGCAGACTGACGGCCTTGATCTATCGCGATTTTCACCGCCAATCTCGTCGCCATCGGTCAGCCCCGCTCGACTGACACTGACGCAATTCGATACTCTGATCCACACCTTGATTGCCACCAACACCACACACCCATTTCGCAGTCTGTTTGCCGTCATCGCGAGCCTGCTCGGCTATTTCGCGATGCTGCGTCGAGGTGAAGTGCTGCGCCTTCGCTGTCAGGACATCCAGTTTGTGCCCAAAACCGGCCTGCTCCGCTTGACCATCACGCACACCCAAGAGGGACGCACAAAAAATGGGGAAACGCGCACCGTCGCGACCACCATACCCAAACGGTATCGCCGATTGTTTCAAGCCCTTCTCGTCATAAAAGAGCACGCGCCTGCGTCGTCACCACTGCTTGGCTTTGAAGGGGAAAAATATCACTCACGCCAACTCTATTACTTTGTTCCTATCACCCGAGCCTTAAAGCGACACTTCGGTTCGCACATGAAGTTTCATCATCTGCGCCACTCAGGCGTGCACCTTTTGATGATCCAAACACTGCATTTTGTCAGCGGCACGCCAGGGCCATACCGCGGTGAGACGATGCTAGAGCATGAGGTGTTGTCCAAGGAAAGCGTGTCAACGCGGTTTGAGGATTGGCTGGAAGGCCGGCACTTCTCTGAGGTCAATGATGGTTTCGTTCTGGATAAGGTCTTAGCGCAGATTGGCCACACCCACTACGCGACGACCCGGTGGTCGTATTTGCATGATATCGACTGGCTGCTGCCCATTGTCAGCCCAGCGCACCAGCCCTACCCGCTTCGAGACTATACCCATAGCGAGCTGCGCTACCTGATGGGGCTGTCTGCGACCTCGAACGATCTCTCCCGCCGTTTGAACGAGCTCTGTCCAGAGTATGCGCGAAAAACACTTGGCGAGAAACGCAGTCAAGCCATTCGCCTCTCAGATGCCCAGCTGCGCAGCGCGCTATTTGGTCATCCTAAGCCCCTTAAAGAAGAGCCGGAGCCGGATCACTTTCGCGCTTGGCAACAAACCATCCACGCCAGCGCCGAGACCTTGGTCGGTTTTCTGTTTAAAACCATGATGGTCAACCAATGTCTCGATCTTGCCGCGCTCAGTCACATCTGGGGTCTGGGCTGTCAGCATGATGTGCAACCGGTGAGCAAAGCATCGCGCACCGCCTTTCGTCAGTTACCCGCACCGGCCTTATCGGCCGACGGACAGGCGCTCACGCTGACCATGGCGTGCAATCAAAAAAATGCGCGCGCTTTTGCGGCCGCCTTTCGCCACAACACCTGGCGCTGGCTCGAGTGCCGATTTGAGCTCTCCGTCAACCGCAAACTCCATCGCGAGCGCCAGGTTGCGCTACTGAACGCGCACTACGTCCGCGGCAATGAGCGCGTGTGTGTCACGACACACGCCCTAGGGCCAACGTCCCTGACCATCGTCTTGACGCCCAAGCGCGCCCTGCCCAAACCCGTACTCGAATTTACTCAACAGTTTATCCAATCTATGTCACAACAGAAGGTCACCTCATGAAGATGATGATTCCCGCCGCTAAGCGAGCACTCCTGCAAGCCTTATCCGAGCATATCGATACCCACTATGTCGATAATGTGGTCACGCTCATCACGCACAAAGCCGAGCGCATGGTCACGTTTGTCTGTGGTCAATCGCCATTTTGCGCCGAGTACACACTACACCTCGACGATCGCTCCAGCGAACTCAAAGACAAACAGTTCTCCATCGATGGCAGCTTTGCCAAACGCCTCATTCACTATTTCGGCGAAGAGCAGGACATTGAGCTGAGATTCGACACCACCACGTCGGGGACTCTGTTTGTGGAGTTGATTGATACAACAGACCTTGGCAAAGGGGATGACTATCAAACCCCTGCACTGCGCCGCTGCCAATGTGGCGACGCCTCAGAGGAGCACTTGGCCTACTTAGCCGATAATCAGCAGCGCCCGACGGCTACCACCTCCAAAGCGACCATCGAGCGCATCGTGTTTGAGGCGCAGGAGAATGTGCCTTTTGAGTTTCTTGAACTCAATAAAGAAGAGCAATACCTGCGCGTTCAGCGTCAAGGCGAAGTCGAAGACAAGTCGCTCCCGCAAGGTCTCACCCTGCCCGTGTCTCTGGTGCTCACCCCTGAGACCACCAAGCAAATGACCGAGCTGTGCCGCATTACCAGTGGCCATGAGATTGAAATCGCGCAGCAGGGTGAGACGGTGACGTTTAAAGCCCCCGAATGCACCCTCACTTGCTCTATCGCCGGCGTCGAAGCGTTTTACCAAAAAAAGCCCGATCCCGTTCGCAGCTTAAAATACGTCGCGCTGAACTTATTCGCGTTTAAAAAGGAGCTCGAGCACTGCTTTAAGCACTATGGCCGCATCAAAAAGGCCAACGATGCCCTGTTGTATCTTGGCGAGGACCGAGCGGCGATTGCGGTGCTGACCCCGCCTTATGAATTTGCTCACCCCATCCATGTGTTTGAAGTCGGTCAACATACCCCTCACGCTGGCTCGTTGTTTCGCTTCTCACCGCGCGATCTCGACAACATCAAAATCAAAAACTCGCTCGAGGCGAAGAAAACGAGACTCGATGTGTTTGAAACCTCACGCGGCGAGCTCAAACTGGGGGTGTATTACTCGCTGGACGAGCGACTGCCGTATGACACCATTGCGATCGAAAACGACGAACGTCACCTGAACAAGGTCCTTTCAATGATCGAACGTATCGACGCAGGGCAAGAAGACATTGTCAAAGCGCCTGAGCAGCAAGGGGATTTGTTTTCTTTTGCGGATGAGCTGTAAAAGTAGGGACGTAAAGCGAAAAAACGTTTGAAATGGCGCCAAACCACTGGACAAACAACCAGTGATTGATATAGTAATTGATGAGATTTTCACCAACAGTATCGAAAACCGAGGCTATTGGGGTCTCTCAGACAAGCAGTTGGGATAGGAAGGCGGCAACCTCCCTACCCCGTACCGGCTGCGAGGACGTTTAACCCAGCCCAGCCGATGGCTCGATTCTAACGAATTCCATCGGTCAGGGACAGATCTATCTGACACCGATGGAGGCCAGCATGGCTCATATTCGCATTCGCCCCAACGGGCGCATTCAATTTGATTTTTACCGCTTTGGGGTGCGCTTTCGCGAAGGTACCCAATTAATGGCAACCCCCAAAAACCTGCGAGCGGCGCAGGCCACGCTCAAAAAAATGAAAGCGGAAATGGACTTGGGCACATTCCAATACCGCGACTACTTCCCCAACAGCAAAAAGGTCGCCAAGTTTGAAGCGCTGCATCGCGCCCGCTGCCCCAACTACCAATATCCGTTTTTCTCAGATTACGCCAACGAGTGGTTTGAGCGCCAAAAAGCCAACTGGAAATCGAGCTATCAACGCACCGTGCGTAACACCCTCGACCGCTACCTTATCGAAGAGTTTGGTAACGTGTTGATTGGCGATATTCGCCTTTCACACTTGGACTTTTTTCGTCAATCGCTTCAAGAGCGCTGCGGACGAGACGGTCAAACGCCGCTGACCAACAAACGCATTAATCACATTCTTTGGCCACTCATTGCCATCTTAAGCCTCGGAGCCGAGGAGTATCACTTCCCCTATCCATTTCGCCGCTATCGCGCGCTGAAAGAAGAGCGCGCCGAGTCTAACCCGTTAACCATCGACGAAGTGCGCGCGTTTTTAGCCGCGGTCGACCCGCAATGGCACGACTACTTTCTGGTGCGTTTTTGGACGGGCCTGCGCAGCTGCGAAATTCATGGGTTGTGCTGGCAACACATCGATTTTGATCATCGTTTAATTCGCATCAGACAAAACTTCGTCAATGGCGAGCTCGGTGACGTCAAAACCCCTAAGTCGCGACGCGACCTCAAAATGAGTGAAGCCATCTATGAAGCGCTAAAACGCCAGCGTGAACGCGTGCCCCATCAAGAGGACCAGTTTGTGTTTCCTCAGCCAAACGGTAACGGATTAAGCACGCACTACGTCAGCTCAAAGCTGTGGTACCCCACACTCAAAAAAGCGCAGTTAAAAAAACGCCGCCCCTATGAAACTCGCCACACCGCAGCCGTGCTGCACATTGCAGCGCACGAGAACCCGCTCTACATCGCGCAAATGTTAGGTCACAGCAACACCAAACTGCTGTTTTCGGTCTACGCGCCGTATGTGGCCAATGCGTCACGTCAAGATGGCCACGCTTTTGATGCCCTCATGCAAGGAGGTGTGTCATGATCCCCTCGTTTTCCGCCCCCGGCGAATGGCTACGCACCGCGCGCAATCGCCATTGGCTGCAACTGTTCGCACTGGGCGCGCAACATCCTGAGATCCGCGCCGAGCTCTCTTCTCACCCAGATGCGCTCAACACCTTAGAAGGGCAAGCGCAATTAGAAACGCTTGCCCAAAGGCACTGGCAACAAGCGCTCGACTGCGATGCCCTCAAGCGCGCTATTCATCAACACGCCAAAGCGCTTTGCTTTGGCCACAGTTTGTGGTTTGAGGATATCGAGCTGCATTTGGCGCACCCTGCTCTGCCCCTCATTAAATACTATGGCGCGCTGCTTTATTGGGACGGACAGACCCCAAAAGAGCGTCTGTGGGCGCGGCATTTAACCTACTGCCGCACCCTCTCCATCGCCTTGTATCACTCCGCGCGTTCGCCGCGCTCAGCCCTCTCTTACAATGCCCATTCTCTGACGGTGTCATCGCCCTCGACCAAAGAGTGCCTCTGCTTTGGTTATCGAGCCAAGAGCGGCTGTTACCGTCTCAATGAATGGCGATACCTCCTACTGCCGATGCCCTGGGAGCGCTAAAGGACATGCGCCAACACACCTTGGCGCCGCTCCTCGCCTTTAAATTGGCAAAAACGAAAAACTGCGACTATTGTAATGTAATTGTTGCATATATGTATCATTATAAGACTTTCTCATCATGGAGGTTGGCTATGGGTTTCACACGTACACACTATTTCGCGGCGTTGCTCAGCGTACTGCTGACAGCATGTGGCGGCGGCAGCGACAGCTCGTCATCGACGGGCGGCAACGCAAGCGCGAGCACCTTGGATGTCAGCGGGTCCGTCACCGCACCCGGCGGTTCGGTCGCCATGCTGGAGCACCGCTCGATGATTGAGCGCGTCTTCGATGAGGTTTTTCCGCCTCTCTACGCGGGCATCACCGGATTGCAACCAGTGACCGGCGCATTGGTTGAACTCATTCGAATTGACGACAACGGCAATCAAGTCGGCGACGTCCTTGCGACCACCTACACCTCGATCACCGGTGATTACACCCTTACAGTGCCCGAAGGCGTCTCTTTAGCCGGCAACTTAGTGGTCAAAATCTCGGGCAATAACGGCATCGATATGCGCGCGCAAGTCGTTCAAGAGTCGGTCGATATCTCACCGGCAACCGAGTTTGTCTTGCGTAAGTTTATCCAATCGGGCACCGACCTTGACACGCTTACTACCGCCTCGGTCATTAAATTAAAAGGCCAAGTGGAAGAGTTCGATTTGACCAGCAGCAGCGACATGTCGACGATGTTGGCCGCGCTCGATAATGAAGTGGGCGAGTTTGTCGACCAGCAGATCGCCTCCATCAACACCACCACGTCATCAGCGGTAGAGATTTCTGGCAACTACCGACTGTCAGAGATGGTCACCGGTCTGCATGACGGCGACTCGGGTACGTACGCCCTCGATCTGTATTACTCGTCCATTGCGCTTACCGGCGACAGCAATGGCAATGTCGAACTCATCTTAACTGACAATGAAGGGGCATGGGGGAACATGAGCGGAAATGACGACAGTAACAACTACTCTGCCGTCTATTATCCGGAAATGGAGGACGATGAAACCATCAGCGCGACCTATGACTCGACGGGCGTGTTGAGCATAGACAGCGAATTTGAAGAAGAGATCGACGGTGATTGGGGTTGGCGCTCTCCCCCACACTCCACCAAGTTTCAAAAGGTCAGTGACATGGATGTGGCGTTTAGCCTCAGTGCCTACAACGCCGCTCGCTACGCGACCATTGATACCAATGAGGATGGCACCAATGATGCCCTCGACCCCGATGGCTACAGTGGCGCGGAAGTCGGTCGCGGACTGATACTGCTGGCAAAACAGCCGAGCAACATGTCCACCTCGGATTTGACCGGCGATTTTGGCCGCGTGTATTTGGGCTCTCGCTTTACCAACCAAGGTGAGGTGGAAATTGAAGCGGAAAGCAATGTGTTGACGTTTTCAGGCAGCGGGACGGTAGACATTTCACAGACGACTCAGCAACACCTATCTAGGAGCAGTGGCTATTCGGAAGAGACCATTAGCAGTGAAACTGGCATCGAGATTGTCACCGACGCCACAGGGGATGTAACCTCAGTCGGCGGCGAGAATGCCGATGGGTTTGTGAACGCAGACTACAATTTCTTGGTGTTTTACAATGCCAGTGGAACAGATGGTACGGACATGGAAGTGGACACGACGCTGGCGGTGAAATTGCCGTCATCGGCGCCAGTGTTAACCAATCGAACCTACAAACTTATCCTCAGCAACGCGGCGATGCTCGGCCAAAAGTTTGAGCTTCTCCACTCAGGGTTCTCCACCACGCTCACCTTTAGCTCTGAGACCACCGCTGAGCTTACCGGGCCCATCACCAACATTGACCTGCCCTCGTTAGGCGCGTCACTTGAGACATCTAAGGAAACCGTCACACTGAGCGCCACCTCATCGGTGGCGACCGATGGCGCTGCTACCCTCACTGTGTCCGACGACGAGGGCTCGCTCACCATGACTGGCTACTTTAATGAGTCCGCCAGTTTAGGGGTATTTACGACCGCGACAGCGGATACAAACTCAGACACTGATGGGTTGGGTCTGGCGGTGTTAGTGGAAATTGAGTAAGCGCATCGAGTCGAGTGGTTGGCTACCATAGACTATATGGATGTGCTTACCACTCGATTTCCATCACATCTTGACAACAAGTTGTAACTCTAGGAATAACTCTTACATTTTTTGACGACTGGCTTCAGGTCACTGCTGATGCTCGTCAATAATTTCTCTCTTCACACTTCGTGGAGCGTGAGATTCGAAAATATGGCTCATTTTATCTGCCATTAAGTCACGGCTGAAGCTAGGAGCTGCAACTATGCTTGAAGATCTAACATCCGAGTATAATTTGGCATCAGTATACAAGCGTTCGATCGCCTGAGTTATTTGCTCTACATTCTCACTTTCTACAACAATACCTGACTTGGTTTCTTCAATAATTTGCGTTGCTTCACCTTCAGGTACACTCATGATTGTTGGGATACCCATTCCCATACATTCAAAAATTTTAGACGGGATAACTGTTCTAAACAGTTCACTATTCACTAAAGGAACCAACGAAACATCACACAGAGACCAAATTCTGGGCATCATTTCTTTTGGCTGCCTATCAATAAGGATAACATTGGAAAGATCCTTCCCCTTGACTAAATCCACCACTTTTTGCCTAGCAGCGCCTCCCCCTGCAAATACAAAACGAATATCATCATTATATTTGAGCTTCTCTGCAACTTGGACGATACGCTCAAGACCATGAGCCATACCATGTGTACCAACATAACCCGCTACAAATTTTCCGGTTAAACCATATTGGCTTGCGAGCTCCGCATCTTTACTTTCTACTGGTTTATATTTTGTTAAATCAACACCATTTCTAACAACATCGATTTTATCAGGTTCGATTCCTCTCTCAACAAGCTCTTTCTTAAATGCGTGCGTTACTGCAATGATAGAATCGGCTCGCCGATATAAAAACATCTCTATTTTTTCCAGCACACGGATGGCAAAACTTTCTTTCATGGCGCCCACTGCAGTAATAGATGCTGGCCAAATATCTCTTAACTCAAAGATAAATGGTCTTCTTCGTATCGCAGATAGTGCCCACCCAGCACACGCACAAAAAAACTGTGGAGATGTTGCAACTATTACATCAGGTTTCTTTTGAAATAATCCGGCCAGAAACCCCGACACCATAAAGGACATATAATCGAGAATACGCTTTACAAAACCTTCATTGGCAGTGATGTACGTTTTAACTCTCACTACGTTGATCCCGTCAAGTTCATGCGTTCTATACCAAGAGTTCTTGTAACCCTCAAACACTTTACCTTCTGGAAAGTTAGGGGCGCAGGTAATGACTGTGACTTTATGACCCGCCTTGAGCCAACGGATAGCATGCTCATAAGTTCTTGTTGCAGGCGCATTACCTTCTGGGGGGAAGTTATCAGTGAGAAAAAGAATATGCATTACTAAGCTCTTGTTAGAAAAAATTTAACTTCATTCTGTAGAAAATTTAAAACTATCTTTCTATTGGGTATAGATAAACCAAATTCAGGGTGCCACGTCGTATCAAGTACTTTAACCTCTGCACCCTCCACCTTTATCATATACTGACGGCCGTTGGGTAAGTTGAGGGTGACGTCGCCATCACTGTTTTGGTCTTCTAACCGAATATCAGGATGGAGATGGTAGTGCGCTTGTGCATGATTAAAAGCACCGGATAGCCGGTCATGAATGAGCAGTTCACCTTGTTTTAGCTGCCAGGTCCGCGTATGCGTGACTTTTCCGGGCAATCGCATGTAACCATCATGGGAACATTCAACCGTAATACCACACTTATTCTTCGTGATGATAGGTTTACTCGGATAAGCTCGCCTTGCTACACGAAAACCACTCCACACCTCCGAGGAATCTTTACCGTCTACAACAACAGTATTGTGCGCTTGTGTTTGTCGTTGCCTATGTCTTTCTGGGCCAGAGCCATAAACCGAAGTGCCACTGTTTACAAACACCCTTTCGTTATCGATGCTCATCTCAAAAGAGAGCGTATCAGCATGTGCATGGCCGGGAATATAATCCGGACCCACCTTTGCAACATCAATGATTAACTTATGAGGTTGGTCCTCAATAATCACATAGCCACTAGTATCTAGATGAAATACTTTATCTTCTCTGGGAACAGCATAGGTAGATAAATTAAGGAGTTTTGCATACCGTTTGAGTAAAGATAATTTAGGCGCAACTCCTATTGCAGAGTCATTAAATAAAGAAACATCTCCGTCTGGATGTGTCATTAATTCAGCCCATCGAAACATTTTGCTAATGGTTATACGCCAAGATACTTGCTTACTTTGGGGAATGAGGTCTGGATAAACCATACTCAACTGATACAAATCAAGCATATCAGCAAGAATCGTGTTGTGATACATAGGCGTAAGCTCAAAGTTACCACCATCACTAAGTATCTGTTCTGGTACTTCTCTATCTAAAATATCTAGACCACGCTTTAACCAACCTCTTGCTATATTACCCTGGAAAAAACAGCCAGCAAAGACCAACGCTTTAGCATTTGCGAATAAGTGGTTACCTAGTAAATGATATTCTAATTGCTGCTCTAGGGCTTGAACTTGATAGGACAAACTCGACAACCATTCCTCTTTCGGTTTATTTCCGGATAGAAACCATTTAATCCAATTCACCGAGCGAAGTGAAATAGTATAAGGCTCCCAACCGTTTCCTACCATCAGAGGATTCTGCTCTACCCAAGAGTTAATCAACCTATGATGAATTTCAACTCTGTCCTGCCATCCGGACTGGTTTAAGTCATCGAAGTAATGCAAATTGTAAAGCCAAAGTTTAGCTTTATTTTCATCATTCCAATCACCAACCTCATCAATAACATTAAGAAATCTAAACTTCCCTTTGTAATAAGACGAATCGAGAACGGAAAATGGCAACCAATCAGTATATCGTTCCCTTATGGAAACATTAAAATCTATAAATTTTAATCTATTAATTCGTCTTATAACCCGATTATAAACTTGAATAGGCTTTAAGTATTTCAATGTGTGGAAAATAATCTTAATATTTTTCATTACTTATCAATAGAGTTTAATAACTAAACAATGAGAACTGATCTACAAAACCTAGAAAAAGATAAAAACGAAATCCCATTGAATCCACATCGAGATAATTATACTAAATGAGATTCATTCCTTAATTACAAACCGAAGCTTTCCTGTTTTGGTTCTTTCGATAGAATCAACATAATCAATATCAAACACAATATTTCCGTTCAATCTCTTATTTATCTCAACAATCAAACTTTTCTCATCAAGTGAAGTAAACCCATCACCTTTAACAACTCTAAATAATACAGAGAGATCCTTTCTTTGATATATTTGAGCCTCTCTAACATTAACCATATTCTTAAATATATGATCTAGGCGTCCAACTTTTATTCCGTTTTTTAACTCCAGATACTCTTCCTTTCTCCCGTCTATAGACTTTACTGTACGACCCCCTTCACACCGACACTGTTGATCTGAAAGTTCAACGATATCACCGGTTCTATATCTGAATAAAGGAAATGAAAAGTTATATAGTGATGTACCAACGACCTCGTAAAATCCAGGAGCATCTTGCAATGGCAAAAACTCGACATATGAAAACTCTTCATCGACATGTAAATTACCATACTGACACTCTGAGATCATAGCTACACCTTCGGTTTGGCAGTACAACTCTGTTGGCTTTACCTTAAAGAAATTATATATCGAACTACGTTGCTGCTTGGACAAGCTCTCAGAACCCAATGTTATAGCTTTTGGGTGATAATCTAACTCCAATTTACGTTCTAAAGCTAGCTGAGATAGCAAGGACAAAAAAGAGGGATAACCGTGAATCCATGGCGGTTGATATTTATTTAGAGCGTCAATATAAGAGTCCACATTATTCACACTCAAATGATAACAAGAAAACATTATTTGTTTTCCTACGTAATTGACACGATAGTTTGGTGATATCAGATCAGATGATTTCTTCAATGTTCTCCCACAGAAGTAACCACACCAGTCTCCTTTTTTAATTCCAAACCTATCCCTATATCTTTCAAAGAAGTACCACATGACAGATTCGGCATATTTAGTCGTTGTCATATTCAAACCAGCACCAGTTGTGCCACTAGTCTTAAGCTTTACGGTATCTCGAGTTTCAACTGATATATCTGAGCTATTTTTAACGACGACAGACTTATCCAATATAGGTAGTTTCTTAAGCTCAAGGAACATATCATTAGCTTGAGTATTAACATCGGATCTATAGAATACACCCCGCCAAAACCGGGACTCTAAAGCGTTAGAGAAAGCTCTTTTTAATAACACTTGGTGTAACTCTCTTGTTGATACACCCGTCAATTCACTAGGTGGTTGTTTAAGCATCCTTCTTTTTTCCAAGAATATAGCTGCGATTGATATCAGCATATTCTGAATCATAAAAGGTAAGGATAAATAAATTTTCTCAATCACAATTAATTCCTATCAGTCACTACCGACCAATTAATACACTCAACACAATTTGGTAACTTCACAACTGAGTACGTAACGAATTTCAATCACCATTATTACGTATATTTTATATAAATTGCTGTAAACTTAATCATTTAATATATTAACCAACTCAGGTCCAATAGATTCCCAAGTAAAGTATTTAGCGTTAGAATATGCGTTTCTTTTCATTTCAAAACAACTATCATTCGTTAAATCAGCAGATTTTTCTATAGACTCCTTTAAAGAGCGTTCAGTATGCTCCTCAACAAGAATAAAGCTCTTATCGCTATCGAACAGGTCTAAAACACCTGTTTTAGGTGTAATTAACAGGCTACTATTCAACATAGACTCTATGAAAGTGATTCCATAGCTTTCCCTGTCTGAAAAACAAATCATAAAATCAGACCTACGTAGCAAATAGTCTTTAAACTTCCCTTTTGCTACCCCTATGTATCTGACATTATCATGACATTTACATAGGCGCTCAATTGCACTCCTATCGGGTCCATCTCCAGCAACCAATAAGCAAGCCCCTTCAATTTGAGCTGCTGTGAATGCTTTTACAATTGAAGTTACATTTTTCCTAGGCTCAAGGACCGATAGCGTTAAATAAACTTTCTCATATTTATCCATGTAGTCAGAAACGGAACTTTTTTCTATTAGATAGCCCCCCTTATCTGACGTCTTAGAGACAGGGACATTCATATGATATATTCTATTGTTATTAATCTCAGCTCTAAAATATTCGAAGTGTTCTTTCGACACAAATATTGTCCGACCAGCCGAACTTAGAACCCATCTTATAATGAACTTTGCATTAGATCTTCGATAAAAAACTTCAAAATCAGCCCCATGTACAATTATTGTGCTTTTTACATTTAAAGCTCTAGAAATAAAATATAGGATTGCTTTTTCATAAAACCCCCAATAACTACTTGTATTCAGAACTACTGATCTAATTTTTCTTTGGTGTAGTTTTATAACAAAAGCAATTATAACATTAATTGAATTAAATAGTTCAAAAAAAGAGAACTTACTATTCCCTTGCCTAGTCCGGTTTTTTAAAGAGTAGGTATCAAAGTACTCACTATCTATATTAGACTTATCTAAAAAATCGACCAAACCTGATAGGAAATTTGATATCCCACCAATTAAATTCAGACTAGGCCCTACGATTAACATCGTCATTCACATCATTCCTATACAAAAAGGATAAAAAGTAATAATATAAAACTGCTGCTATAACACACAATTTTGAGTCATGATAAAAAGGATCTAGAAATGATAAAACAAATATATATACTGGGACAATTGATATATATAACTTATCCAAAAAAGTCAACTTTGACAATATTATACAATAAAACATATATATTAATGGAACATAACCAATCAACACTCCAAGTAAACCAAACCTTACCAGCCAAACTGTTTGTGAAGAGTCTGGAGTTCTAAGAGAAAGATCAAATGCATATGGATGTTTAAATTGTGATATATAATCTTTTGTGTCTCCAACGCCCAATAGAATGGTATCCAACCTCTGACTAATAAAATCTAGAGCCCAGGCTTTCAACACCATTCGGTGAGATGCTGTCGCATACTTCCCACTATCTATATCAATTCCCCGAAATAGTGTTTCTACCAGTTCAGCATTAGTCAAAACAAATGAGAAAATACCAATACTAAAAGCAGTTATTAGAATAAATTTAGCTTTTAAGCTTCGAACTAAATAGAAAAAAACAAAGAGTGATAACAGCAGTGATATCCGAGATAAGCTCATACCTATGGCCATAAAACTGAATACTATCACTAACAAAACAGCCATTTTGTTACTTTTAAAAATATAGTAATGCAGTAACGAAATTATGATACATATTAACCCAAACATTCCAGCCTTCCCAGGCTGTCCTATAATTCCAAAACCTCTATATCTAGAATATCCCGCTGTATAATAGTGCCCTTCACCATACATTTCGACTAAACTATCAAAAATGGTTGTAAGTTTTGGGAGTAACATTAGTATTGCATGAAATAATGATACAACTACAAGTATGTATAATATTCTTTTCGAGTTTGATTGTGTAATGTTTCTCAAACCAGACAGGCATAAAATCGGCAGGATAATTTGAAATACCCTAACAAACTCTGACAAATCAGAGTAAGTAAAATCTAGCCCAACGACAATAGCAACATAGGCATTGCTAAACACCTGAAAAAAGAAAAGGAAAAAAAAGCAAATCGTCAATATCTTCATTTCCTTTGATAATCTAAACTTACCACCATAGATACATAATATTCCAAGTTGGAATAACAGTATTATAAGATTGGTTAACTTATAATATCCCTCCCCACCATAAGGAATAAATACAACAAGGATAGACGAGAGTGCCAAAAACGCTTTCAATTTAGTATTGTCAGTTCTATGCTCCATCCCTAATTACCTTTAATATGTGTAAAAACCTTAGTGCCATTACTAAAGATAGGGAATACACATTAATTACACCTCCAAGTTGATCGCTAATAATGCCTCTGGTTACCACAAACCAAACTAAAAGGCTAATTAAAGAGTAAGAAAATAGAAGCACTACGTTGGCTTTTAGTAACTTAGAAGTCTCACCTCTATATATTATATAATTGCAATCAAACAGTGATAACTGTGAAAAAAGAAAATATAGTGAAATACCAAAAGAAACTAGTATCACTTGTAAACTTAACAAACCTTGACCATAGAACCAGAACAACGAGATTAAATATCCAGATACAATGCTTATAATTAGAATTCTAAATAGAACAATCCTATTAAGATCTAAGTATTTATTTGCATAGATACTCTGTGATGCACGCACAATATCTCTCGTCTTCTTCAGTAGTCGAATCCTCGGCAGTAACATTACCAAGCTTAAAAAGCTTACAGATAACATCGTTGTGTATGTTAAGGCATTATTTATTTCACTCATAAACAATGGTAACAGTAGAATCACACCACCACTACAAAAGTTAGAAACCCCTGAATTAATAGCATTAATGTACTCCCTAACAAGAGACATTTCTCTTAATAATCCAAAAATGCCTACTATAAGAAAAAAGAAAAAATACACCGGAAGTACAAAGCTATCAGCATCAACATAATAGAAAAAAACAAACATAACAAAAAATAATAATGAGAACACTAGATCCGTCAAGATCACTTTATTCTCTTTTTTTTGATATATGTATATGTTTCTAATCACCATGTGTAATGTAACCAGAGGAATTAAGTTAAGAAATTCGCATGGTATAAAATAGTTACCAGTATAATATAAATAAATTTCATTGGGTATATAGATTAATACATATCCACATGATACTATACTAGCCGCATAATACTTACAGTGCATTCCTTTCTTTATTATACGACTTATATAAACACCTGGTGATAGTGAAAAAACTATCGTAAGAGCAGAAAAAAATGAGAAACTTGAAGCCAGATCATCTATTTTAACACCATCTATTAAGTATGGGATAAATAAAAGAAACAATAACCTAAAAGCTCCTTGATAAGAAGCTATCAAACTATATTTAATGAAGCTAATCAATTAGTCCATATCCCCTTTGTATCAATAATAAAATCATCTTTTATCTTAATTTTCTTGAACTGGTGGTGATCAACTAAAAGAACATGGATATTAGTTCGACTAAGTGATTCATCGAGTGAGACTAATTCAATATTATCTATATTTGTAGATGTAACATTAGGCTCTATTGCCAATACTTTGCCCACATGACTTTCAGCTATAGATTTTGTAATATATAAGGCTGGGCTTTCACGTAAATCGTCAATATCTGGTTTGAATGTTAGCCCATAGAAAGCAATCGTTACATCTTTTGCCGTCTTTGTCGGGTTTTCGTTAAGGAAATCAGCAACTGCCACCTTGACCTTATCTATTACCCATTGGGGTTTATGATCATTGACATTCCTTGCTGTGTGAATAATTTTTGCTGTTTCTGGTGTTTTCGATACAATGAACCAAGGGTCCACTGCAATACAGTGACCACCAACACCAGGTCCAGGCTGAAGAATATTCACTCTTGGGTGACGATTAGCTAGTGAAATCAACTCCCATACATCGATGTCCAATTCATCACAAATCATCGACAGTTCATTTGCAAAGGCAATTTGCACATCACGTGATGAGTTCTCTGTAAGCTTTGCCATTTCTGCCGTACGGGCGTTAGTGATAACACACTCTCCCATTACAAATGTTTTATAAAGCTCAACACTACGCTCCGAGCAGCGCTTACTCATCCCGCCAATCACTCGATCATTCTGAACAAGCTCCGTCACCACTTTACCCGGCAATACTCGCTCTGGACAATGTGCGATATTAATATCAGCCAAATCGCCTGCTGTTTGTGGAAAGCTCAAGTCCTGACGGGATTCTGCAAGCCACGCCGCCATTTGCTCGGTTGCACCTACTGGCGATGTTGACTCAAGAATAACCAAATCACCTTTTTTTAAAACCGGGGCAATAGCCTTCGCCGCAGACTCAATATACGACAAGTCTGGTTCTGGAATATCTCCGACTTCACAAGATTTAAATGGTGTCGGTACTGCAATTAAGAATGCATCTGCAGGCTCTGGTACCGTTACCGCTTTCAAATATTCTTGCTGTACGGCGGCACTCACCAACATATCTAGATCCGGTTCAACAATGTGGATTTCACCACGATTGATGGTATCTACAGCATGTTGATTAACATCCACACCAATGACTTTTTTCTTTCGCGAGGCAAACATGGCTGCTGTCGGCAACCCAATATAGCCAAGACCTACAACTGAAATTGTTTCAAATGACATCTTTGATCTAACCTTAAAATTTAATCTTCTAATTCGTTTAGAATTCTTTCGCAGGCTTTACCGTCTCCGTAGGGGTTATGGGCAAAGCTCATTGTGTGATAAGCGGTCTCACTCGTCAGTAGTTCATTCAAGTTACTAACAATCGCATCTACATTCGTTCCTACTAACTTGACCGTACCTGCCTCAACTGCCTCTGGGCGCTCTGTTGTATCGCGCATCACAAGTACCGGTTTACCAAGCGACGGAGCTTCTTCTTGAATGCCACCAGAATCGGTTAAAATGATGTGAGCCCGGCTCATTAAGTAAATAAACGGCAGGTACTGTTGAGGTTCAATAAGATGAATATTATCAATGCCGGCAAGAACACGATTCACAGGTTCACGCACGTTTGGGTTTAAGTGCATTGGGTAAAGTATTTGAGTTTCAGGATGTTCTTTGGCTGTAATGGCTAATGCTTCACAAATTCGTTCGAAGCCGCCACCAAAACTTTCTCTTCGATGACCCGTAACTAAGATTAACTTCTTGCTGTGATCTAAGAACGGAAACTGAGCGGCTAATGTCGCGTTCAAATCGCTGTCCGACTCGATTTTATCTTTCACCATGAGCAACGCATCAATAACGGTATTTCCTGTTACGTAAATATCCTCTGATGTAAAATTTTCGCGTAGAAGGTTTTCTTTCGACGTTTCAGTCGGCGCAAAATGGTACTTCGTTAATACTCCGGTCAACCTTCGGTTAGCTTCTTCTGGCCACGGGGAATAGATGTTACCGGTTCGAAGGCCTGCTTCCACATGGCCCACTTCGATTTGCTCATAGTAAGCAGCTAAACTGGCTGCAAAGGTTGTCGCCGTATCTCCGTGAACCAAAACGACATCCGGCTTAAATTCTTGAAGAACGGGTTTAAGCTCTTGAATGATTCGTGCAGTCACATCATTAAGTGTTTGACCCGCTGTCATTAGGTTCAAATCGTAGTCCGGTGTAATATCGAACAGATCTAACACTTGGTCTAGCATTTCTCTGTGCTGCGCGGTAACGCAGCATTTTGCTTCGAAGCGATCGTCTGCTGCAAGTGCGTGAACCAGAGGTGCCATCTTGATGGCTTCTGGGCGCGTTCCGAAGACCGTCAATACTTTTTTCTTAGCCATTATATTTGCCACTTTATAACGTTTTAGGGCTTTCATTCCCTGAATATTTTTAGTTTAGAGTTGAATTTCCATTTTGATTTCAGTGGTGTTGATTAACTATTTCTCCAAACCCAATTTTTAGACAAAAAAAAGTCCCAGTAACTTTACAGTCGCTGAGACGTTATTGTTTGATTTGGAGACACCGCAACATCCTTGACGCGTTTACAACTCATTAATTTCATTCTTGTTTGGGGTTTAACCCCAATAGTCACCATTCATGCAAAGACGCTACCGCCCGTTGACATTGCGTTGGTCACATTACGCAAACATTCACATTGTGTGCGACGTCTAACGCCGCGCTCATACGAGCTCATACTTTAGGCTGATTATGAGCGCTTTTATTATGCACACCGTTGTTCAGAATACAATTGAAAATTAATGTAAATTGTTGCGTAGCGCGACCGGGCATCAAACGCGATCGCCTGCCCCTTTGCCCAGTACCGTTTGAATAATGCAAAGGAAATACTGCTTGAGTGTTAGCTCTTTAATCATGCGAACATCCCACTCAACTAATAGTTCAGGTGTCGACATATCAATATCATTGATTTGCGCTAAACCGGTAATTCCTGGCCGAGCTTCATACACCCCGTTCGCTTCACGAAGTGCGACCAATTCGATTTGATTGAAAAGACACGGCCTTGGACCGACGAGACTCATCTCTCCCTTAAGAACATTGATCAACTGCGGCAACTCATCGAGCTTGGTCTTGCGCAAAAAACCGCCCAGCTTGGTCACCGAGCTCTTGCCCACAAGATGCGTCGCAACGGACGCGGTTTCAACCGGCATCGTGCGAAATTTGATCAGTGTAAATGGTCGCTGAAAACGCCCTACTCGAGTTTGAAAAAACAATGGAGAGCCGGTATCAAAAAAGCCCATCACACACACTATAAGGAGTACGGGCCAAAGTAGCAGTAACCCTACCAGCGCAAAAATAAAATCCAACCAACGAATCACGATTTACTCCTGTTTTTGTCTTTGTTTCGTGTCTCTATAAAATGCGTGACGGTCCGAGCGATGCCCTCATGAAAAGGGACCACCGGTGACCAGTTTAGAACCGATTGTGTTTGCTCAATGTCCACTTGTAAGTTGCCGCACAATCGCTCCGCCACGCCGGGCTTTCCGATGCTCTTTGCGGCCCATTGAATCCAGCGCATTGGGATGGGTATCAGCGCCGACGGTTTTCCCATTGCTTTTGCCACCGCTTTCAATAATTGTGTGGTTGAGACATCCTCACCATCGGACACTAAAAAAGTATGCCCGCTCGCATGAGGATGCTCACAACTGGTCAGCATCAAATCCACCAAGTTGTCGAGGTAGACCAGACTGCGCGCGTTGTGGATCGCGCCAAGTGGTAAAGGCACTCCTTTGGCCACCCACCCCATCATGGATTGAAAATTGGCCTTCACGCCCGGGCCGTAAACCAGCGGCGGGCGAATGATCACCAGTTCCATACCCGTGCGCTCACACAAGGCTTTCAGCGCCATTTCCGCCTCATACTTACTTAGGCCGTAGGGATCATCGGGGACATCGCATACATCTGGCGTAAAAGGCTGACCGGCCAAAGTGCGCTCGCCATTGACTTTAATGGAGCTGACAAATACAAACCGTTTAACGCCCGCCTTCGCCGCTTGCTCAGCAAGATGCAAGGTGCCATGAGTATTCACACAGCGATAGGCTTCTAGAACGTTACTTTCACTCTCTTGCATTTGATGGACCCGAGCGGCGCAATGAATGACACAATCAACATCGTCAAACGCGCCTTGCCAATCGGTCTTGTCATCAAAGGCTTGGATCGCAAATGAGGACTCAGAAATCGGCTTAGAGGATACACGGACAACGCCCACCGCCTGCCAGCCTCTCTGTTTCGCCAATTGCATGACGCGAGCGCCAACAAAACCGTTACTCCCAGTGACTAATACCTTCATTTTCCCCCTGCGCTAACTGGCGCTTTTCTCGTACAAAACAATGTGTGAGGACACAATTGGGGCAAATGATACCGTTTTCCTCTAGCGTTTGACATTAAAGGTTTCTAGAATACAGGCGACATAATAAAAAATAATAATTTTCAGCTGGCAGTGGTATTCGATGTTCACCCCAATTCAACTTCTTCTTAATGCCAGTCGCAGAAACAAGCGGCTGATCACCATTCTCTATGACATCCTTGCGGTGATTGCCTCGCTGTATTTGGCCATTGTGTTTCGCTTAGGCACGACAGAGTTTGCGATTGGGTTTGACGAATTTGCCAGTCTTGTGGTGACACTCGCCGTCACGATCATCAGCTTTGCCAAATTAGGGATGTACCGAGCTGTTTTGCGCTACATGATGCTGCCGGCTATGGGCTACATCTTCTTTAGTGTCTTACTGTCGACCTTAACACTGGCGCTCAGCGGCTTCTTCTTTCACTCCTTTATTCCTAGAAGTGTGCCGTTTATCTATGCCGGATTAGCGATTTTGACACTAGGTGGCCCGCGTATCTTCATTCGCACCATCTATTATCAT
>NZ_JCBDGX010000026.1:0-8975 GCF_059834345.1 Vibrio sp. R11-SG3-ISO3-SZ | reverse complement strand
CATGTCCGTCGCCAATTGCAGGACATGGAACCCGAAGATATCGCCCATCTCCTAGAAGCCTCACCTCGTAAAAGCCGTGAAGTCCTTTGGCAACTCACCGATCCAGAAGATTACGGTGAAATCCTCGATGAGCTAAACGAAGACGTCAAAGACGACTTGGTGTCCAAAATGGCACCAGAAAAGCTCGCCGAAGCCACCGAGGGGATGGACACCGACGATGTCGCTTACGTACTGCGAAGCCTACCGGATGATCTCTCTAGAGAAGTTCTGTCACAAATGGATTCGACAGAGCGTCTGCGCATTGAAACCGCGCTCTCTTACCCAGAGGACTCAGCCGGTGGTCTAATGAATACCGACGTCATCACCATTCGTGGTGATGTCGATGTGGATGTCGTGCTGCGTTATCTGCGCATGAAAGGCGAGCTGCCCGAAGCGACCGATGCCTTGTATGTCATTGATGAAGAGAACCACCTTATTGGTGAACTGCCCATTACCACGCTCATTACGACTCAGCCGGACATCAAAGTTGCCGAAGTGATGGAAGATGCGGATGAGGCTATCGAAGTGACCATGAGTGACTCCGACGTCGCCAGCTTGTTTGAGCGCCGTAATTGGGTCTCAGCGCCGGTTATCGATGAGAACAAACATCTGGTTGGGCGTATTACCATCGATGATGTGGTCGATGTCATCCGAGAAGATGCCGAGCACTCCATGATGAGCATGGCCGGTATGGATGACGACGAAGATACCTTTGCGCCCGTGGTCAAATCAGCCCGTAAACGCAGCATTTGGCTTGGGGCCAATGTGTTGGCGGCGCTTGCAGCGGCCTCGGTCTCGAACATGTTTGAAGCCACTCTCGAGCAGATGGCCGCTATTGCCGTCTTGATGACCATAGTGCCTTCGATGGGCGGCGTAGCAGGCAACCAGACGGTCGCGCTCGTCATCCGTGGCTTGGCATTGGGCCATATCGGTGACGCCAACAAACGTGAACTATTAATGAAAGAAGCCGCCATCGGTCTGCTTAACGGCATTTTGTGGGCATTGATCATCGGCGGGATCGTGATTGCTTGGAAAGGCGACTGGATGCTTGGAGGCATCATCTCTGCCGCCATGCTCACCAACCTGTTTGTTGCCGGTGTTGCTGGCGTGATGATTCCTGTGCTGCTGAAAAAAATGAACATCGACCCAGCATTAGCAGGCGGCATGGCGCTCACCACCGTCACCGACGTCATCGGTCTGTCGGTCTTTTTAGGCTTAGCGACGCTGTTTGTTTAACTTAGCCGCCACCAGATATTCAACAGATATTTCAAAAAGACAAAGCGCGACCCAAGGGCCGCGCTTTTTGTTAGTGACACTCAGCGCAAGCGCTAAGAGAGTAGATTACCCATTGATATTGGGACCAAGCCACTTCTCCGCTTCCAACATGTCCCAACCTTTGCGCTGTGCATAGCTCTCCACCTGATCCTGCTGGATTTGAGCAACGGCAAAGTAGCGCGAGTCAGGGTGAGAGAAGTACCAACCTGAGACAGAAGCGCCAGGGAACATCGCATAGCTCGACGTCAGCGTCATGCCTATGGTGTTTTCAACGTCCATCAGCTCCCAAATTGCGCCCTTCTCTGTGTGCTCAGGACACGCAGGATAGCCCGGTGCAGGACGAATGCCTTGGTATTTCTCGCGAATCAACTCCTCGTTGGATAAGTTCTCATCGGCCGCGTAGCCCCAAATCTCTTTGCGTACCCGCTCATGCAAGTATTCTGCGAAGGCTTCGGCCAAACGGTCTGCCACCGCCTGAATCATAATGGCGTTGTAATCATCCCCTTGCGCTTTGTATTCATCAGCCAACTCACGCTCATTGATGCCACCTGTCACCGCAAACGCGCCAATCCAATCCGCCTTACCGGATGATTTCGGTGCGATGTAATCCGACAAACAGTAGTTGAAACCTTTAGGCTTTTCCGTCTGTTGACGTAAGTTGTGCAACACTTTAGCCACCTCGGTACGCGACTCATCGGTGTACACTTCAATGTCATCACCAACGCTGGCCGCAGGGAACAAAGCACACATGCCGCGGGCTTGCATCAAGCCCTCTTTTTCAACGCGATCCAACAGAGCGTTGGCATCTTCGAACAAGCGTTTCGCCTCTTCACCGACCTCTTCATGGTCAAAAATTACCGGGTATTTACCGACCAAGGACCACGTCATAAAGAATGGCGTCCAATCGATGTACTGGCGCAGCGTTGCAATATCAAAGTCATCAAACACATGCACGCCGGGTTTCGCAGGAACCGGAGGCGTGTAGCTTTGCCAATCAATTGCCACTTTATTGCTTTGCGCCTGCACTAAGCTTACCGGCTTAGTGCGGGGTTTCTTACGGTTATGTTGATCACGCACCACGTCATAGTCCGCTTGCAGCTTTTCAACAAACGCTGGCTTTAACGTCTCAGACAACAGCGAGGAACAGACCCCGACCGCTCGTGAGGCATTATTCACATACACCACAGGTTGTGAGTAATTTTGCTCAATTTTCACTGCGGTATGCGCTTTCGATGTGGTCGCGCCGCCAATCAAGAGTGGCAAATCGAAGTTGAGGCGCTCCATCTCTTTGGCGACATGCACCATTTCGTCCAACGATGGGGTGATCAAGCCAGACAAACCAATGATGTCCACCTTCTCTTCTTTCGCGACTTTTAGGATTTGCTCGCACGGCACCATCACACCTAAGTCGATGATTTCGTAGTTATTACACTGCAGCACCACACCAACGATGTTTTTACCTATGTCGTGAACATCGCCTTTTACGGTCGCCAGCAGAATCTTACCGTTGGTCGAGCCTGCTTGTTTCTCTGCATTAATGTACGGCTCTAGGTGAGCCACGGCTTGCTTCATCACACGCGCGGATTTCACCACTTGAGGAAGGAACATTTTCCCTTCACCAAACAGGTCTCCAACCACGTTCATGCCATCCATCAGTGGCCCTTCGATGACCTCGAGAGGCTTGCTCGCATTGACTCGCGCCTCTTCTGTATCGTCAACAATAAACTCGGTGATGCCTTTCACTAGCGCATGTTCTAAACGCTTTTCAACAGGCCATGTGCGCCATTCCAGTGCTGAGGCATCCTCTTCTTTGCCGACCCCTTTTTCGGCGTATTCGCCGGCAATATCCAATAAGCGCTCGGTAGCATCAGAGCGGCGGTTAAGCACCACATCCTCTACCGCTTCACGCAGCTTGTCTGGGACGTTGTCGTAAATTTCTAACTGACCGGCGTTGACGATGCCCATGTCCATGCCGTTCTTGAAACAGTGGTAGAGGAACACCGCATGAATCGCTTCGCGTACATAGTTATTACCGCGAAACGAGAACGATACGTTGGACACGCCACCTGAAATCATCGCATACGGCAGATCGCGTTTGATGTCTGCTACGGCCTCAATGAAATCAACAGCGTAGTTGTTGTGCTCTTCAATACCGGTGGCCACCGCGAAGATATTCGGGTCAAAAATGATGTCTTCCGGCGGGAAGCCCACTTCGTCAACCAAAATACGATACGCGTTCGTACAGATTTGGAGTTTACGCTCACGCGTCTCCGCCTGACCCACTTCATCAAACGCCATCACAATCACAGCGGCGCCGTAGCGTCGGATCAGCTTGGCCTGCTCAATGAATTTCTCTTTGCCTTCTTTGAGCGAGATCGAGTTAACGATGCCTTTGCCTTGGATGCATTTCAGACCCGCTTCAATCACCTCCCACTTCGACGAGTCAACCATAATCGGCACGCGGGAGATTTCAGGCTCAGAGGCGCACAAGTTAAGGAAGCGTACCATGCAGGCCTGCGCATCAAGCATGCCTTCATCCATATTGATATCGATGATTTGCGCGCCGTTTTCCACTTGCTGACGTGCCACTTCCAACGCTTCATCATACTGCTCTTCTTTAATAAGACGCTTGAATCGTGCCGAGCCCGTGACGTTAGTTCGCTCGCCGACGTTAATAAATAGCGTCTCTTTCTCAATAGTGAGCGGCTCTAACCCTGACAAACGGCACGCGACAGGGAGCTCTGGCAGAGCGCGCGGCGCTACACCATCGACCACACGAGCCATTTCACGAATATGCTCTGGCGTGGTACCACAACAGCCACCAATTAAGTTAAGAAAGCCGCTTTTCGCCCACTCCTCAACATGTTGTGCCATCTCTTGTGGCGACAAGTCATACTCACCAAACGCATTCGGCAAACCGGCGTTTGGGTGCGCCGAGACAAAAGACTCCGAAATACGCGAGAGTTCATCGACGTATGGACGCAGTTCATCAGGGCCAAGTGCGCAGTTCAAGCCAAACGATAACGGTCTAACGTGACGCAGTGAGTTGTAAAAAGCTTCGGTAGTCTGGCCAGAGAGCGTACGTCCAGAGGCATCGGTAATTGTCCCTGAAATCATCACAGGCAGGGTAATGCCGAGCTCTTCAAATACGCAGTCAACGGCAAACGCACACGCTTTGGCGTTGAGGGTGTCAAAAATGGTTTCGATAAGAATCAGATCGCTGCCGCCTTTGATTAGGGCACGCGTCGACTCAGAGTACGCCTCGACCAACTGATCAAAGCTGACGTTGCGATAACCTGGGTCGTTCACATCAGGAGAGATGGAACAGGTGCGGTTGGTTGGGCCCAATACGCCCGCGACATAGCGAGGTTTGTCCGGCGTTTTTGCCGTCCATTCATCGGCCGCCTCACGTGCAAGTTGGGCCGCTGCGAAGTTAATCTCTTCGCTTAAGCTCTGCATGTCGTAGTCGGCCATCGCAATCGTGGTGGCATTAAAGGTATTGGTTTCGAGAATATCCGCACCGGCTTCTAAATAGGCGCTGTGGATCTCTTTGATCAATGCAGGCTGAGTCAACACCAACAGATCGTTGTTCCCTTTTAAATCACAATGCCAATCGGCGAAACACGTACCACGATAATCTTGCTCTTCGAGCTTGTAACCTTGGATCATGGTGCCCATGCCACCATCGATCAAAAGTATCCGTTGTTGCAATTGCGCTTCGATTTGCTGCCTTACATTACTTCCCACAGTACTGCCTCATTCCTTTCGTTATTTCCCCATCCTATCACAGATCAAAAAGGAGTCTAGACGTCTAAACGGTAAAAATACGTCTCACACCACGGGTAAAAATCATTTGCTATTTGAACAAGTCAGTAACAAAATTCTTGTTCATAATTTGTTACATACTGGAACGCTCATGTCAGTCTACTACACACTCTGCTTTTTATCGGCTGCGGCAATGCTGATTGCCTTTGTAAACAGCAAGATAGGTAAAATGCAGACCACCATCGCCATCACAGCGGGCTCTATGGTGCTGTCGTTACTCATTTTGGTTGCAGGCCAAAATGATTGGTTCCAACTGACAGACATTGCGTCAAAGACGGTCGCCAGCATCAACTTCGAAGATTTTTTGTTGAAGGGGATTCTCGGCTTTCTCCTCTTCGCTGGCGGATTGGGTATCAAACTGCCCAACCTTAAAGATCAAAAATGGGAGATCACTGTCTTAGCCTTGGGCGCCACGCTGTTTTCGACGTTCTTCATCGGATTTGGTCTTTATGCTTTTTGCCAATGGCTGCACATTCCGTTTGATCTGGTGTACTGCTTACTCTTCGGGGCACTGATCTCTCCGACGGACCCGATTGCCGTGTTAGCGATCGTCAAAAAGCTCAAAGCCCCCAAACGTATCTCAACCCAAATTGAGGGAGAGTCCCTTTTTAACGACGGCTTTGGCTTGGTCATTTTCGTCACTCTTTACACCATCGCTTTTGGTCACGACACGCCGACACTAGGCAGCGTCACCTTGCTGTTCGCACAAGAAGCGATGGGTGGCATTGTGTATGGCTTTGCCCTAGGGCTCTTGTTCCACTACCTGATCAGCGCGACCGACGATCACTCTATGGAACTACTGCTGACCATCGGCATTCCCACCGCAGGTTATGCCTTTGCCGAGGTTTTGCATGTGTCGGGCCCGTTAGCAATGGTGGTCTCAGGAATCATGATCGGTAACTGGACGCGCTTTATCGGCTTTTCAAAAGAGAGTGAAGATCACCTCGACCATTTCTGGGAGCTGATCGATGAATTCCTCAACGGCGTCTTGTTCCTTTTGATCGGTATGTCGATGTTGCTGTTTGAATTCCATCAAGAAGACTGGATCATGATGGCGGTCGCCGTTCCTTTGGTCTTGCTTTCGCGTTATCTAAGCGTGTTTTTCTCTTACGTAGGGTTTAAGCGCTATCGCACCTACAACCCTTGGTCAGTCAAAATCCTTACCTGGGGTGGCCTAAGAGGTGGATTAGCGCTGGCCATGGCACTCTCCATTCCCTCTGGCATTTGGGTCATTCAAGATAAGCTGATTGACGTTAAAGAGATCATCCTTGTTATGACTTACTCTGTGGTGGTGTTTTCCATCTTAGTGCAAGGCTCTACCATTACCCCAATGGTAGAGAAAGCCAAAAGGGCAGAGAAACAGGCCTAGTGCCCGCAGCAATGTGCATAGATGCCAGCAAAATACGCTGGCATTTTTCTACCTGTATCGGATAAATGACATCCGATTGCAGCTATCGCCAAGCAAAATGTCTACTATAACTCTTCGATAGGCGCCCCCATCTTTGGCTACGTTATGGACAACCTCTCTTTAGACATTCGCACACTTAACTTCACGGTTATCGTCTTCTCCTTTATCTATTCTTCAGGCTTGTTCTTTTATCAAGCCTCGCAGAAACAAGTTCAAGGCCTAAACCGACTGGCCGCTGGCATCTTTATGATTGGCTTAGGGCCGCTGTTTTTAGGTTTTCGAGGAACCGCGCCAGAGTGGCTGACCATAGTGCTCGCCAATACTCTCATCATGCTGGGTTTTCTTTTTACTGTAAAAGGCATCTGCGCGATTCGCGCCTATCACAGTAAAGGAGTACGATGGTTAGAGGGAGCATTGCTGCTAGCAGGTCTACTGTTTGTTTTCTTTACCTATGTAACGCCATCCATCAATGCCCGTATTCTTATCTTAAGCGCCTACCTCAGCGCCTCCTGTTTTTTCGCGGCTTGGGCACTGCTTAAGGGCGAGAAGGACGATGCCAAATTTCCACTTCTCATGATGGTGATCCCATTTGCCAGCTATGGCAGTTTTATGGTGTTTCGCCTCGTCTATACCGCGCTCGGGCCTACGATTAGCAGTTATATGAGTTCTGGACTGATTCATGCCCTGACCTACCTATTCTGCATCATATTAATGGTTGCCATTAGCCTGAGTATGCTATGGCTCATCAATGCAAGATTGCTCGACTCCATCCATCAGTTGTCACAAAAGGATCCACTGACAGGACTCTATAACCGACGAGCGATGGACTCGTTACTGCCTTCTCTAGTTCGTCAATCGAAAGAGGAACATCTGCCCCTTAGCGTGATAATGACCGATATCGATAACTTCAAACAGATTAACGATGAGCTAGGGCATCTGGTGGGAGACAAAACCATTGAGAAAGTCGCCAAGCTTATGCAGCACGCTCTACCCGACTCGGTTTTGGCAATACGTTTTGGCGGTGATGAGTTTATGCTACTGTTACCCAAGCACACAGCGGAAGAAGCGATTCAACAAGCAGAACTATTGAGGCAAAAGGTAGTGCTGAATCCTATCGTCAGTAGTGTTCATCTCGATTGCACCATGAGCTTTGGCGTCGCAGAACTTAAACGCAGTGACTCGGTGGATGACCTACTCTCCAATGCCGATATTGCCCTCTATGAAGCCAAAAATGGTGGACGAAACCAAGTGGTTGTTGCCCAGTGACCGCAACCATTTGTTGAGAAGCCCTACCTATAGAAGGGCTTTTTCACATCTATACCGTCTGTACAAAGGTGACATTCAGAAAACGGGCGCTGCCCCATAGAAACTAGAGACTTCGACTCTGCTGAGAAAACTGAGTTGATGGCAATTTGTATTGCTTTGATGCGAAGAAGCCTACTTTTCTATCTGTAGTAGTGCAGCTTGATACGAGTTGCTGGCTGAGCAGGGGAGAGTAGATGGTCCGGCATTCCGTGGTCTGGCATTCCGGCCCGCGAGAAAATGCACAACACTTTCAGGAGCGTTAAACGTAAAAAAGCCCAGTCTTTCGACTAGGCTTTCTAATAAGTGGCGGAGTGGACGGGACTCGAACCCGCGACCCCCGGCGTGACAGGCCGGTATTCTAACCAACTGAACTACCACTCCGCAGTGGTCTATTTAAAGTCTTATCTAAAACGTGCTTTAAACAGATAATGTTCAAAGCCTGGCGATGTCCTACTCTCACATGGGGAAACCCCACACTACCATCGGCGCTAATTCGTTTCACTTCTGAGTTCGGCATGGAATCAGGTGGGTCCAAATCGCTATGGTCGCCAAGCAAATTTTGTTTAAGTTCCTAGAAGCTGAGTGACCCTAGTTCCTAGAACTTAATAATTCGGAAAGCTGTGTTTATCGTTTCTAGCTACTAGGAACTAGTCACTCGTCTCTTTTACACATTCAATGTTCTTTCATTGAGTCCATCAAAACCCTTTGGGTGTTGTATGGTTAAGCCTCACGGGCAATTAGTACAGGTTAGCTCAACGCCTCACAGCGCTTACACACCCTGCCTATCAACGTTCTAGTCTCGAACAACCCTTAAGGGCACTTAAAGTGCCAGGGAAGACTCATCTCAGGGCTCGCTTCCCGCTTAGATGCTTTCAGCGGTTATCGATTCCGAACTTAGCTACCGGGCAATGCGATTGGCATCACAACCCGAACACCAGAGGTTCGTCCACTCCGGTCCTCTCGTACTAGGAGCAGCCCCCTTCAATCTTCCAACGCCCACGGCAGATAGGGACCGAACTGTCTCACGACGTTCTAAACCCAGCTCGCGTACCACTTTAAATGGCGAACAGCCATACCCTTGGGACCGACTTCAGCCCCAGGATGTGATGAGCCGACATCGAGG
>NZ_JCBDGX010000025.1:0-32602 GCF_059834345.1 Vibrio sp. R11-SG3-ISO3-SZ | reverse complement strand
TCGCTCAGTTCGTATTGAGAATCTTCGTCGAGCGCAAGACCGACAAAGAACTGACCATCTTCGGTGAGCGCTTTCGAGGCTTCGAATTCGTACTGCTCATCATTGGGCCAGTAACCAATCAGATTGGCGCCGGTCTTGACGATTTCATCGTGCAGTAAGCCCATCGCGTCGAGGTACCACTCGCCATAGCCTTCTTGGTCACCAAGGCCAAACAACGCCACGGTTTTGCCGCTGAGATCCACCGTTGGTACTTGTTGCCAAATCGCGTTCCAGTCTTCTTGAATCTCGCCAAAATCCCAAGTGGAAATGCCTAAAATCAGTAAATCGTAGTCGGCCATCTGCGAGAGGTCGGACTCTTTGACATTGTGGATGTCGAGTAAGTCTTCCCCGATGATCGCGCGCATTTTCTCTGCTGCCATCTCTGTGTAACACGTCGTAGAACCGTAAAACAGGCCGATTTTCATCATTGGTTTCCATCTTGATTGGTGTGCATACCGCGAATTCTAACCACAAAATGGCGAGCTTTGCAGCGAATATCCTCCTCAACGGTGATTTTTTATGGCTTTCTTCTAGCGAGGCACTTACATTGAAAGCCATTAAGCATCAACGTGAGAGAGTAAGTGTGTCGCAGGTGTTGACTCCGGACCAAGGAATCATTGAGCAGTTTTTAGATACCATGTGGATGGAGCGCGGGTTATCGGAAAATACTTTGGCCTCGTATCGCAATGATCTGTTTAAACTGCTGAGCTGGATGAGTGAGCACAACTATCGGCTCAGTTTTATTAGCCTCTCAGGGTTGCAGGATTATCAAAGTTGGTTGATGGACCAAGGCTATAAGCAGACGTCGCGTGCGCGCATGCTGTCGGCCATCCGTCGCTTGTTTCAGTACCTGCACCGTGAAAAGATACGCGCTGACGATCCGAGTGCCTTGCTGCTAAGCCCTAAATTACCTAAACGCTTACCGAAAGATCTCTCTGAGGCGCAGGTCGATGCGCTGCTCGATGCGCCGGACGTCAATGACGCGATGGAGCTTCGAGATAAAGCGATGCTAGAGCTGTTGTACGCCACAGGACTTCGTGTGACGGAATTGGTGAGCTTAACGATGGAAAACATCAGCTTGCGTCAAGGCGTGGTGCGGGTGATTGGTAAAGGCGGCAAAGAGCGTTTGGTACCGATGGGCGAAAATGCCGTCGACTGGACGGAAACTTTTCTCAAACAAGGCCGGTCTGAATTATTGGGTGACACCACCTCAGATGTGGTTTTTCCGAGCAAAAGGGCGAGGCAAATGACGCGTCAAACCTTTTGGCATCGTATCAAACATTATGCGGTGAGAGCGGGCATCGACACCGAGCAGTTGTCGCCGCATGTATTGCGTCATGCGTTTGCAACGCACCTATTAAACTACGGCGCGGATTTGCGCGTGGTGCAGATGCTCCTCGGGCACAGTGATTTATCCACCACCCAAATCTATACCCACGTTGCGACCGAACGATTGAAACAGCTCCACAGTGAGCATCATCCAAGAGCCTGATTAGGCACTTTGAACCACAAGACAAGAAAGGTGAATTGAATGAGCGTATTACGCCGTATCACTCTACTGACACTGCCACTACTGTTGACGGCGCAAGCCAGTGCTGCAACAGAGCCGGCTTTCGATAAAGCGCAGATTGAAGCGCGTTTTAATCAGCTTGGGCTGGAAGTGCAAGATGTTGTTCCTGCCGAGATTGATGGCTTGTTAGAAGTGCAAACCAATGGCGGCATCTTGTTTGCGACGCCTGATGGTGAGTACTTTATGGCGGGCACCTTGTACAAGTTAGACAGCAATGGTCAATATGAAGATGTACTGGCTAAGCGACAGGCTCCGATTAATGCGGCAAAAATCGACGCTTTCAAACAGACCATGATTCCGTTCAAAGCCGACAACGAACAGTATGTGGTGACCGTCTTTACCGACATTACCTGTGGTTACTGTGTGCGTCTGCACAGCCAAATGCAAGACTATAACAAGCTGGGCATCACCGTGCGCTACATGGCGTTTCCAAGACAGGGCGCAACGGGGGGCACCGCCGATCAGATGGCGGCCATTTGGGGCGCAAGCGATCCTCAGCAAGCCATGTCTGACGGGAAAACCCGACGCGAGATCCCTGAGTCAGGGGAAGACTTTGCCAAATATCAGCAGATCATTAGCCAGCATTATGCGCTTGGGCGTGAGCTAGGCATTCGTGGCACACCGGCGATCTTTCTGCCCAATGGCGACATGGTGGGGGGATACCTACCACCCCGCGATTTGCTCGAGCGTTTAGAGCAAATCCAATAATGAGCAGGAATGAGCGATGATAGAGATTCAACGTCGTCCTGAGGCAGACATTACCCTATTGCCTGAGAGTATCGATCCGCTGCTGCGCCGCATCTACATCAACCGTGGTATTCAAAGTGTTGAGCAGTTGGAGACAACCGCAAGAGCCTTGCACTCTTACCAGAAATTGCATGGTATTGAGGCCGCGGTGAGTTTGTTGTTTGAGGCGATTCGCCTCAATCAGCGCATCATAGTGGTGGGCGATTTTGATGCCGATGGCGCGACCAGCTCTGCGTTGTCTGTACTGGCACTGCGGATGCTGGGATCGAGCAATGTTGACTATTTGGTGCCGAATCGATTTGAAGACGGCTACGGCCTTAGCCCGGAAGTAGTCGATCAAGCGATCGAACTGGGCGCGCAAGTGATCATGACCGTCGATAATGGCGTGTCATCGATTGAGGGCGTGCGCTATGCCAAGCAGCAAGGGCTTACGGTGTTGGTGACGGATCATCACCTACCTGGCCATGAATTGCCTGAGGTCGATGCGATGGTCAATCCAAATCTCGACGAGTGCGCGTTTCCGTCTAAGGCGCTGGCCGGTGTCGGTGTCGCTTTTTATTTGATGATGGCGCTGTGCGTCCATATGCGAAAAGCGGGATGGTTTGCTGAGCAAGGTATGGCGGAGCCCAAACTGATGGAGCTGATAGATCTTGTGGCGCTGGGCACGGTCGCAGACGTGGTGCCTCTAGATGAGAACAACCGCATTTTGGTGTATCAAGGGCTGCAACGCATCCGTGCGGGCAAAGCAAGGCCAGGTATTCAAGCGTTGATTGAAGTGGCGAAGCGCGATGCAAAGCGTCTCGTTGCCTCAGATTTCGGTTTTGCCTTGGGGCCAAGAATCAACGCCGCCGGTCGACTGGACGATATGTCGTTTGGGGTTGAACTGCTGATGAGCAACAACATCCACGCCGCAAGGCGCATGGCTTCTGAACTTGATGGGCTGAATCAAACGCGCAAAGAGATTGAAGAGGGCATGAAGCAAGAGGCGATGGCGTTTTGTGAGCGGTTACAGTTTGGTGAAGGGAGCCAGCTTCCTTATGGACTGGTGCTGTTTCAACGCGATTGGCACCAAGGGGTGATCGGGATTCTGGCCTCGCGCATCAAAGAGCAATTTCATCGCCCTGTCATTGCGTTTGCCGATGGCGGTGATGGCGCGATTAAAGGCTCTTGTCGCTCGATACCAGGTTTACACATGCGTGATGCGCTCGATCGTATCGATACGCAACATCCGGGGCTGATTAAAAAATTTGGCGGTCATGCGATGGCGGCCGGTTTAACCATCATGGAGAAAGATTTTGAACGCTTTGCGACCTTGTTTAACCAAACAGTGGAACAAGAGTTGGATGAAGCGGCGCTCAAAGGGGTGGTCTTGTCCGATGGCGAGCTGCGCCCAGAAGAGTTTTCCATGCACACCGCGCACGTGCTTCGTTCTGGTGGGCCTTGGGGGCAAGCGTTTCCAGAGCCGATTTTTGACGGCGAGTTTATGGTGCTGCACCAAAAGCTGGTGGCCGAGAAGCACTTAAAGCTGATGTTAGAGCCACTCTATCGTGGCCACCCAACCGGGCTGACGATGGATGCGATCGCGTTTAATGTCGACTTGAGACGCTGGCCGGATGCGAGCGCCAAGACTGTCCATCTGGCTTATCGCCTCGATATTAATGAGTTTCGGGGCAATCAGTCTTTACAGCTGATGGTCGATTATATTGAAGCGAGATGAACGTTCTCGACATCTAATAGACTCCCTCATTGATACCGCGCCAAGCAGAAATGCTTGGCGTTTTTTTGTTTCGTTTTTTGAGGAGAGAGTTTAGAGACGAGAGTTTTGAGGTGAGACTTTCAGGTCTGACCAGGGAATGCGATCGGGATCCGTTACCCTGTTTTCAGAAAAAACGCGGTTGAATTCAGAAAAATGTCATCTCACCAAGGTATCGACGGTGGATAGACTATGCTTTGATGTTATTCGCTTCGTTTCATTTGTATGATGACTCAATCAAGTAAAGTGTGATGCGTGGCACGTTTTTGCCCCATCTGTTTCTCTTTTGTAATTGGTCATACCAATTTGATTGATGTTTTAATTATGAGCTGTTATCAAACTGTGACCGCATGAGTCGTTCTATGATTTGAATCAAATTTTGGCTGGAAGTTGCGTTTTAATTATGTTAATTTCCTCGCCAAGATAAAATTGGTATTACCAATTGACTGCAAAGAGAAAGAAGAATAACAACTATGGCTTATCAAAGGATTCGTCAGCCAAAACTCTCCGATGTGATTGAGCAAGAGTTAGAAAGGTTGATTGTGGAAGGTACACTCTCGCCGGGGCAACAACTGCCACCCGAGCGCGAACTGGCGAAGCAGTTCGATGTGTCTCGTCCGTCTATCCGTGAAGCCATTCAGCGCTTAGAAGCGAAACGTCTTTTGACCCGCAAACAAGGGGGAGGGACGTTTGTCAGTGAAACGATTTGGACCAGTTTTTCGGATCCTTTACTCAATCTCCTATCGAGTCATTCTGAGACTCAATTGGACTTGCTGGAAACGCGTCACGCGATGGAAGGGATTGCCGCTTATTTTGCAGCTCTACGTGGTACCGAAGAAGATTTTGCTCGCATTCAGGCTTGTTTAGAGATCATCTCACAAGCTCAGTCCACAAAAGAAGTGGACGCGGAAGCCGCGGCGGTGGTGCAGTTTTTGATTGCCCTAACCGAAGCCGCGCACAATGTGGTGTTGCTGCACATTATTCGCAGCCTTGCGCCTTTGCTTGAGCAGAACGTATTACAGAATTTAAAACTATTACACCGCCGCGATGAAGTGGTGGAGAAAGTAAGTAGACACAGGGCTAATATCGTGGATGCGATTGTTTCAGGCCAACCTGAAAAAGCGCGTGAGATGTCCCATTCGCATTTAGCTTATATCGAAGAAACATTGTTGGATTTGACTCGTGAAGAGTCGCGCAGAGAACGCTCTTTGCGTCGAATTCAGCAAGGTAACGATGCTAACTAAAACCGTTACTTAAATAAGTAGATCCAACCAACAGAAGGATAGATCGCCATGTCTGACATGAAGCATGACGTAGACGCACTTGAGACTCAAGAATGGTTACAAGCTCTTGAGTCAGTAGTTCGTGAAGAAGGTGTAGAACGTGCACAGTACCTACTAGAGCAAGTTCTAGACAAAGCTCGCCTAGACGGCGTTGATATGCCAACAGGCATCACAACCAACTACATCAACACGATTCCAGCGAACCAAGAACCAGCTTACCCTGGTGATACTACGCTTGAGCGCCGTATCCGTTCCATCATCCGCTGGAACGCAATCATGATCGTTCTACGTGCATCTAAGAAAGATCTAGAGCTAGGCGGCCACATGGCGTCTTTCCAGTCTTCTGCTGCGTTCTACGAAACCTGTTTTAACCACTTCTTCCGTGCACCGAACGAGAAGGATGGTGGCGATTTGGTTTACTACCAAGGTCACATTTCACCAGGTATCTACTCACGTGCATTCGTTGAAGGTCGTCTAACTGAAGAGCAGCTAGACAACTTCCGTCAAGAAGTAGACGGAAAAGGTATTCCTTCATACCCGCACCCTAAACTGATGCCTGAATTCTGGCAGTTCCCGACAGTATCGATGGGCCTAGGTCCAATCGCTTCTATCTACCAAGCTCGTTTCCTTAAGTACCTAGAAGGCCGTGGTCTTAAAGATACGTCAGAGCAGCGCGTTTACGCCTTCCTAGGTGACGGTGAGATGGATGAGCCAGAATCACGTGGTGCTATCTCTTTCGCTGCGCGTGAGAAACTAGACAACCTATGTTTCCTCATCAACTGTAACCTACAGCGTCTAGATGGCCCTGTTATGGGTAACGGTAAGATCATTCAAGAACTTGAAGGTCTGTTCAAAGGTGCTGGTTGGAACGTAGTGAAAGTCATCTGGGGTAACAACTGGGATTCACTACTCGCCAAAGATACGACGGGTAAGCTTCTTCAACTGATGAATGAAACCATCGACGGCGACTACCAAACATTCAAATCAAAAGATGGCGCGTACGTACGTGAGCACTTCTTTGGTAAGTACCCAGAGACAGCTGCACTTGTTGCTGATATGACTGATGACGAAATCTTCGCACTTAAGCGTGGTGGTCACGAGTCTTCTAAGCTATACGCGGCATACAAAAACGCGGCAGAAACGAAAGGTCGTCCAACAGTAATCCTAGCTAAGACTGTTAAAGGTTACGGCATGGGTGAAGCGGCTGAAGGTAAGAACATCGCGCACCAAGTTAAGAAGATGGATATGACGCACGTACTACACCTACGTGATCGTCTAGGTCTTCAAGACATCCTAACTGACGAAGCAGTGAAAGAACTTCCGTACCTGAAACTTGAAGAAGGTTCAAAAGAGTACGAATACCTACACGCTCGTCGTAAAGCGCTACACGGCTACACGCCACAGCGTCTACCAAAATTCACTCAAGAATTCATCGTTCCTGAGCTAGAAGAATTCAAGCCGCTACTAGAAGAACAGAAGCGTGATATCTCTTCTACTATGGCATTCGTACGTGCACTAAACGTTCTACTTAAGAACAAGAACGTTGGTAAGAACATCGTTCCTATCATTGCTGACGAAGCACGTACATTCGGTATGGAAGGTCTGTTCCGTCAAATTGGTATCTACAACCCGCACGGCCAAACTTACACACCAGAAGACCGTGGCGTTGTTTCTTACTACAAAGAAGCGACTTCAGGTCAGGTTCTACAAGAAGGTATCAACGAGCTGGGTGCGATGTCTTCATGGGTTGCTGCTGCGACTTCATACTCGACAAACGACCTACCAATGATCCCGTTCTACATCTACTACTCAATGTTCGGCTTCCAACGTGTGGGCGACATGGCGTGGATGGCTGGTGACCAACAAGCACGTGGTTTCCTACTCGGTGCAACGGCGGGTCGTACAACGTTGAACGGTGAAGGTCTACAGCATGAAGATGGTCACTCGCACATTTTGGCGGGTACGGTTCCTAACTGTATTTCTTACGACCCAACCTTCGCGTACGAAGTCGCGGTCATCATGCAAGACGGTATCCGTCGCATGTACGGTCCAGAACAAGAAAACGTGTTCTACTACCTAACGCTAATGAACGAAAACTACGCAATGCCAGCAATGCCAGAAGGCGCTGAAGAAGGCATCCGTAAAGGTATCTACAAGCTAGAAACTTACACGGGCGACAAAGCGAAAGTTCAGCTGATGAGCTCTGGTACTATCATGAATGAAGTACGTAAAGCAGCTCAAATCCTAAGCGAAGATTACGGTGTCGCTTCTGATGTTTACTCTGTAACGTCATTCAACGAACTCACTCGCGATGGCCAAGATGCAGAGCGTTTCAACATGCTTCACCCAGAAGCGGAAGCGAAAGTACCTTACATTCAAACAGTAATGGGTACTGAACCTGCTATCGCAGCCACTGACTACATGAAGAACTACGCAGAGCAGGTTCGTGCATACATTCCTGCTGAGTCTTTCAAAGTTCTTGGTACTGATGGCTTCGGTCGTTCAGACAGCCGTGAAAACCTACGTCGTCACTTCGAAGTGAACGCAGGTTACGTAGTAGTAGCAGCGCTAACTGAACTAGCGAAACGTGGCGAAGTTGAGAAATCTGTAGTTGCAGAAGCAATTAAGAAATTCGACATCGACACAGAGAAAACAAACCCGCTATACGCTTAATTAAGAAGGTAGATAAGAAATGGCAATCGAAATTAATGTACCAGACATCGGTGCGGATGAGGTTGAAGTTACTGAGATTCTTGTAAGCGTTGGCGACAAGGTTGAAGAAGAGCAGTCTCTGATCACAGTTGAAGGCGATAAAGCTTCTATGGAAGTTCCTGCTTCTCAAGCGGGTATCGTTAAAGAAATCAAAGTTGCAGAAGGCGACAAGGTTTCTACTGGTTCTCTAATCATGATTTTCGAAACCGAGGCGGCCGGCGCTTCGGGTGCAGCTGACGCTGCACCTGCTCCTGCGGCAGAAGCAGCTCCAGCTCCAGCAGCAGCGGCAGAACTAAAAGAAGTTCACGTACCAGACATCGGTGGTGATGAAGTAGAAGTGACTGAAATCATGGTTGCCGTTGGCGACAGCATCGAAGAAGAGCAATCTCTTCTCACTGTTGAAGGCGACAAAGCTTCTATGGAAGTTCCAGCGCCATTCGCAGGTACTCTAAAAGAGATCAAAGTTGCAGCAGGCGATAAAGTATCGACTGGCTCACTTATCATGGTATTCGAAACCGCAGGTTCAGGCGCTCCAGCAGCACCAGCGGCAGCTGAAGCTCCTGCGGCAGCAGCTCCAGCAGCGTCCGGGACGCCGGTCGCAGCGGCAAAAGAAGTGAACGTTCCAGATATCGGCGGCGACGAAGTTGAAGTTACTGAGATCATGGTTGCGGTTGGCGACACAGTGGAAGAAGAGCAATCTCTAATCACTGTTGAAGGTGACAAAGCTTCTATGGAAGTTCCTGCACCATTCGCTGGCACAGTTAAAGAAATCAAGATTGCAGCTGGCGACAAAGTGTCTACTGGCTCACTAATCATGATTTTCTCTACAACGGAAGGCGAAGTAGCGGGCGCAGCACCTGCTCCGGCAGCGGCTCCAGCTCAAGCGGCAGCACCTGCAGCGGCAGCTCCCAAAGCAGAAGCACCAGCGGCAGTAGCTCCAGCAGCTGGTGACTTCCAAGACAATGATGAGTACGCTCACGCGTCTCCAGTGGTTCGTCGTCTAGCGCGTGAATTTGGCGTTAACCTTTCTAAGGTTAAAGGCAGCGGTCGTAAGAGCCGTATCCTGAAGGAAGACGTTCAGAACTACGTGAAAGAAGCGCTTAAGCGTCTTGAGTCTGGCGCAGGTGCAGCCGCATCTGGTAAAGGCGACGGCGCGGCTCTTGGTCTACTCCCATGGCCAAAAGTGGACTTCAGCAAGTTCGGTGAGACGGAAACTCAGCCGCTATCTCGCATTAAGAAGATCTCAGGTGCAAACCTACACCGCAACTGGGTGATGATCCCGCACGTGACCCAATGGGACAACGCAGACATCACTGAGTTAGAAGCGTTCCGTAAAGAGCAGAACGCCATCGAAGCGAAGAAAGACACGGGCATGAAGATCACGCCACTTGTGTTCATCATGAAAGCAGTAGCGAAAGCACTTGAAGCGTTCCCTGCGTTCAACTCTTCTCTATCTGATGACGGTGAGAGCCTGATTCTGAAGAAATACGTCAACGTAGGTATTGCGGTAGATACGCCAAACGGCCTGGTTGTTCCTGTATTTAAAGATGTGAACAAGAAGGGCATTTACGAGCTGTCTGAAGAGCTGATGGTGGTGTCTAAGAAAGCACGTGCTGGCAAGCTCACAGCGGCTGACATGCAAGGTGGATGTTTCACTATCTCAAGTCTTGGCGGTATCGGCGGTACAGCGTTTACGCCAATCGTTAATGCTCCCGAAGTCGGTATCCTTGGCGTGTCTAAGTCTGAAATGAAGCCAGTGTGGAACGGTAAAGAGTTTGAACCGCGTCTACAGCTTCCACTGTCTCTCTCCTACGATCACCGTGTGATTGATGGTGCAGAAGGTGCACGTTTCATTACTTACTTAAACGCGTGTCTGTCTGACATTCGTCGTCTAGTATTGTAATTCATGACTCCCCTTTACCCTCGGTGTAAAGGGGCGTCACTTTTTCTATATTCAGCAGTTCATTCGTGAATTGTTGTCTAGCTCACAGGCTAAATGGATTTACTTTTCACACCATTAACATCTCTGTAAACTGTTGGCGGTCTGAAAATAATATTGAAAAACAAACCATTCGTTGAACGATAGATTCCATACTCACTCAGCCTGTTAGGGATAATGACTACAAGAGGTCAAAATGAGCAAAGAAATTAAAGCCCAGGTGGTAGTACTTGGTGCCGGTCCTGCTGGTTACTCCGCTGCATTCCGTTGTGCAGACTTAGGTCTGGACACTGTTCTTATCGAGCGTTACAGCACCCTAGGTGGTGTTTGTTTGAACGTGGGTTGTATCCCATCAAAAGCGCTTCTACACGTGGCAAAAGTGATCGAAGAAGCGAAAGCTTTGGCTGAGCACGGTATCGTGTTCGGTGAGCCACAAACAGACATTGATAAAATTCGTCTGTGGAAAGAGAAAGTGATCAACCAATTGACTGGCGGTCTTGGCGGTATGGCTAAGATGCGTAAAGTAAACGTGGTGAACGGCTTTGGTAAGTTCACGGGTCCTAACTCGATTGAAGTGGAAGGTGAAGACGGTAAAACGGTCGTTAACTTTGATAACGCTATCGTTGCTGCGGGCTCTCGACCTATCAAACTTCCATTCATTCCGCATGAAGACCCACGTATTTGGGATTCAACGGATGCACTTGAGCTGAAAGAAGTACCAGGAAAGCTGCTGATCATGGGCGGTGGTATCATCGGTCTAGAAATGGGTACGGTTTACCACTCTCTGGGTTCTCAAATTGACGTGGTTGAAATGTTCGACCAAGTTATCCCAGCGGCAGACAAAGACATCGTTAAAGTTTACACCAAACGTATTAAGAACAAGTTCAACTTGATGCTTGAAACTAAGGTGACCGCTGTTGAAGCGAAAGAAGACGGTATCTACGTGTCAATGGAAGGCAAGAAAGCACCAGCGGAGCCAGAGCGCTACGATGCGGTTCTTGTGGCTATCGGTCGTGTGCCAAACGGTAAGCTTATCGATGGTGAGAAAGCTGGGATTGAAATCGACGAGCGCGGCTTCATTAACGTTGATAAGCAAATGCGTACCAACATCCCACACATCTTCGCGATCGGCGATATCGTTGGTCAGCCAATGCTAGCGCACAAAGGTGTGCATGAAGGTCACGTTGCAGCAGAAGTGATTTCTGGTAAGAAGCACTACTTTGACCCGAAAGTCATTCCTTCGATTGCCTACACTGAGCCAGAAGTGGCGTGGGTTGGTAAGACTGAGAAAGAAGCGAAAGCAGAAGGCATCAACTACGAAACGGCTACTTTCCCGTGGGCGGCGTCTGGTCGTGCTATTGCATCTGACTGTGCAGACGGTATGACGAAGCTTATTTTCGATAAAGATACACATCGCGTTATCGGTGGTGCGATTGTCGGTACTAACGGTGGTGAACTGTTGGGTGAAATCGGCCTAGCTATCGAAATGGGTTGTGATGCAGAAGATATCGCACTGACTATCCATGCTCACCCAACTCTGCATGAGTCTGTCGGTCTAGCCGCGGAAGTGTTTGAAGGCACCATTACTGACCTTCCAAACCCGAAAGCGAAGAAGAAGTAATCCTTCTTAGACTGAAATAGAGAAAAACCGCTGATAAGTCAGCGGTTTTTTTATGCCTGTTCACTTATGCCTATTCACTTATGCCTATTCACTGTGCTCGCTCCTGTACGTTAAAGATCAGGCATAGCGAATAGGCGTAGTTGGCGAGCGTATTACTGATCGCGCTTGTAAATACAGAGCATGTTTAAGTGGCTGTTGGTCAGTTTCTCCATCGCTTCAGTATCTTGAATACGATTGGCTTGAATGAACAGCGAGTAGAACATGCCGTGGAACAGGGTCGCGAGATCGACAGGATCGTGTTTGTCACACACTTCATCGCGCTCGATGGCTTTCACAAACATATTTTGCACCAGCAGTTGGTTGGTGCTGTTGGTGGAGACAAACAGCGGCCAGACTTCATCACGAGTCGAGGCGCTCCATTCGAACCACACTTTGAGCCAGTGACAATCATTGAGCACCAACTCAACCATCGCAGAGGTCAGATTGTGCAGGTTCTCTCTCGCGTGGAGGTCTAGGTCAATATTGTCGGTGAGGAAGTTGGAGAACTGTCTGACGACATAGTTTAGAACGTCATCGACGAGATCTTCTCGGGTTGGAAAGTAGTTAAACACCGTCGCCACAGAGACTTGTGCGATCTCTGCAATGTCAGCGTGGCCACCACGTCCAATTCCGCGGCGAGCAAACACTTCCAAGGCGATTTCCATCAACTGCTGTTTGCGTTTTTGTGGAGAAAGGCGTGTACGGGGTCGTTTCGCTATAGAATCCATAGTTCATTTCCTTGCCAATTGAGTTGTCGTTGTGGGCTGAGCCCTATTTAGTATTTTATTATTTGCCGTAGCATTGATGAGTGTAATGGTGCATATGCTTTGGGTCAACGTTTTGAGGTGATTTAATAATCAATTTTGTTAGTTACTAATATTCCATTTTTATCAGTCCCTGGGTTTTCATCCAAGCAAACGTTTAAGAGTGAGCGCTCAAGTGTTAGACTACGCGCTTGATCATTTAGCAGTACCGGCGAGTCAAATGGCTCGGAACGGGCATATAGGCGCGAATACGCTATCCTTCAGGTACTGGCAAAACGAAAGACGAGATGGGTATGAAACATACAGTAGAAGTGATGATTTCTGAGCAAGATGTTCAGGCGCGAGTAAATGAGCTGGGCAAGCAGATCACCGAGCACTACCAAGGAAGTGAAGACTTGGTGTTGGTTGGATTGCTGCGTGGTTCGTTTGTCTTTATGGCCGACTTAGCGCGCCAAATTGACCTGACGCATCAAGTGGATTTCATGACGGCTTCTAGCTACGGCAATACCATGGAAAGCTCACGCGATGTTCGCATCTTGAAAGATCTCGATGACGACATTAAAGGCAAGGATGTGCTGATTATTGAAGACATTATCGATACAGGCAACACACTCAACAAAATCAAAGAAATTTTGTCGCTGCGTGAACCTAAATCGATCGCCATCTGTACGCTGCTTGATAAGCCTTCGCGTCGCGAAGTCGAGGTGCCTGTGGATTGGATTGGTTTCTCAATCCCGGATGAGTTTGTCGTTGGTGTTGGTATTGACTACGCGCAAAAGTATCGCCATCTTCCATACATCGGTAAAGTGGTACCACAGGAATAAAGTGGTCACACATAAACTGGCAACACGACATTGAACAATGCCCGCGATTGCGGGCATTGTTGTTATTAGGTTATGTGTGTCAATGAACTTAGCGACACAAGAGTTTTTGTTCTGGGTTGAGGATCGCTTCCATCGCTTTCTGATAAGAGTCATCGACCGATTCTCTTGAGCTTGAACGCACGCCCAAATACTCCAGTTTACCGTCGCCAATCCCATACACAACACCGTGGATTTCCACGTCCTGACCGCGCTCCCACGCATTTTGCATAATGGTCGAGTTGCCCAAATTGTACACTTGCTCCGCAACGTTGATTTCACCCAGCTTGTCCGCTTGATCCTCTAACGGCATGCCATCAAGGTAGTGACGATGCTTAAAGTAGAGATCGCGAATATGCAGTAGCCAGTTGTTAATCAGGCCAAGTTGCGGATTGTCGATCGCCGCTTTCACCCCGCCGCAGCCATAGTGACCACACACGATAATGTGCTTCACCTTCAACACATCTACCGCGTATTGCACCACAGACAAACAGTTGAGGTCGGTGTGAATGACTTGGTTTGCCACATTTCGATGAACGAAGAGCTCACCAGAGTACAACCCGGTCAGGCGCTCTGCTGGAACACGGCTGTCTGAACAGCCAATCCACAAGAAGCCTGGGCTCTGTCCTTGTTCCAATTGAGTAAAATATTCAGGTCGCTCGGCTTTGATCGACTCTGACCACTTAGAGTTATTATCAAATAACTGTTTAATCTCTGGCATCTTACTTATCAATCCTAAAAAAATGTTTCATCACTATACATAATGTTACAAATTCATACTCGTAAAAAATCAGTAAAAAGGCACTCATCTGACGAGTTTAGGGATGAAAATACATAAACTTAGTCGAGTTCCTAACAAACAGTTATAAAGTAGTCGGAATGTGATACCAATTACTGTTACTGCTGAGGGGTAACATTTGTTAGAGTGATGTTTTTGCGGCATTTCGCCTCAATAATCTGATTTTTCACGTCAGATAGTAGCATAAATTTTATGGTTATTGGTTTTCCACTTGGTATTCACGCGCTGAAGCTAAGTGGTGGAAGATGTTGTTAAGCATGGAGCAAGGTTGTGCTTGGAAATCGATTTGAAGATATCAATATTAAAGGCGATCTGTTTGGCGGTGTGACCACTGCGATCATTTCTCTGCCACTCGCACTGGCGTTTGGTGTGGCGTCAGGCGCTGGGGCTGAGGCGGGTTTATGGGGGGCGATCATGGTCGGTCTGTTCGCTGCCCTGTTCGGTGGTTCGAATACTTTAATCTCAGAGCCGACGGGTCCAATGACAGTGATCATGACCGCCGTTCTCACCAGCATGATGGCCAAATACCCTGAAACGGGTATGGCGATGACCTTCACCGTGGTGATGATGGCGGGCGCATTCCAGATCTTGATTGGAACATTAAAGCTCGGAAAATACGTCACTTTGATGCCATATAGCGTGATCTCCGGGTTTATGTCGGGTATTGGCGTGATCTTGATTATCCTTCAGCTCTCGCCGTTATTGGGGCATGCCGCCCCTGCGGGTGGTGTGGTTGGGACGCTTTCCGCTTTGCCTGACACTTTGGCCAACATGAAATTCAGTGAGCTGCTTCTTGGCGCGTTGACCTTGGCCATTCTGTTCTTTTTCCCTAAACAGTATCGCAAATATGTCCCTGCGCAGTTGGTTGCGCTTGTGGCGGTGACCTTGCTCTCCGTCGTGCTGTTTGAGCCTGACGCGATTCGTCGGATTGGTGAAATTCCTGCGGGGCTGCCTTCTCTGGTGATGCCGCATATCGATCCCTCGATGCTGGTGGAAATGGTGATCGATGCCTTGGTACTGGGCACGCTGGGCTGTATCGATACCTTGCTGACTGCGGTTATCGGTGACTCGCTCACGCGTAAAGAGCACGACTCCGACAAAGAGCTCCGTGGTCAGGGCCTTGCCAACATGGTCTCAGGTCTTTTTGGTGCTCTGCCGGGGGCGGGCGCAACCATGGGCACGGTGACCAACATTCAAGTGGGGGCACGTTCTCCGCTCTCAGGCGTGATTCGAGCACTGATTTTGGCCTTAGTGGTTTTGGTGGCGAGTGGCTTAACCGAACCTATTCCGATGGCGGTGTTGGCTGGTATTGCGGTGTATGTCGGATTTAACATTCTTGACTGGAGTTTTATCCAGCGTGCGCACAAGGTCAGCTTTCCGGGCATGGCCGTCATGTATGGTGTGATGCTGTTGACGGTGTTTGTGGATTTGATTGTCGCTGTGGGGCTAGGGGTGTTTATCTCCAACATTATCATCATCGAGCGCCTTAGCCGCGAGCAAGCGAGGCAGGTCAAAGCAATCAGTGATGCGGACCAAGACGATGTACCACTGACTGACAGCGAGCGCGCCTTACTCGATAAAGCCAACGGTAAAGTGCTGTTCTTCTATCTCTCCGGCCCGATGATTTTCAGTGTTTCTAAAGCGATTTCGCGTCAACACAGCAGTATCTCTGACTATCAAGCGATGATCTTGGATTTGACCGATGTACCTATGATTGATGTCACCGTCGGGCTTGCGTTGGAAAACGCCATCAAAGACGCATTGGACGCCAAATGTCAGGTTTACTTGCTCTGCCCGAACGAAAATACCCGTCAGCAACTTGAGAAGTTCCACGTGATTGATCTCGTGCCAAGTGACAACACCTTTAAGTTCCGTTACGAAGCACTAAAAGCCGCGCTGAAACATGTCGATGAGACACCGGAAATCGTTGACTCGATCTAATTGAAACTCGGTGTACGCTCCCCATTCGCCTTACGCAGTGGGGAGCTTATCCGGTGCGAATCCATTCTTCCTATCACGTTCCCTTTCCACGCTCTATTTTTCACTCTATATGTTTTCGCTATAACTTCTGATTTCTATATTTCCAAAAAAGTCGAAAGGTTTAATTGTAATCAACCGCGTTCGCCGATACACTGATTACCATTCATCGCCCCAATTCTGAGGCGATATGCAAGACCAACAGGTACAGACAACCATTATGTATGCACTAGAAATAGACCAGCTACGTAAAACGTACGCCGGTGGCTTTGAAGCGCTCAAAGGAATCAGCTTACAGGTCAAAAAAGGGGATTTTTACGCCTTGCTTGGGCCCAATGGTGCGGGTAAATCCACCACTATTGGCGTCATCTCGTCATTGGTTAACAAGACTTCAGGCACGGTGAAAGTGTTCGGATATGACATTGATACCGATCTTGAGCTCGCCAAACAAAACTTAGGCTTGGTTCCACAAGAGTTTAACTTTAACCAGTTTGAAACCGTTGAGCAGATCGTATTGCAGCAAGCCGGGTATTACGGTGTGCCTAAGTCACTAGCCAAAGAGCGGGCGAAAACGTATCTCACCAAGCTCGATTTGTGGGAAAAACGCGCCGAGCGTGCTCGCAATCTGTCGGGTGGCATGAAGCGCCGTTTGATGATCGCCCGTGCGCTGATGCACGAGCCACAACTCTTAATTCTCGACGAGCCGACCGCCGGCGTTGATATCGAGCTGCGCCGTTCGATGTGGCAGTTCTTAAAAGAGATCAACCAAGAGCAGGGCATCACCATTATTCTGACCACGCACTACCTCGAAGAAGCGGAAATGTTGTGTCGCAATATTGGCATCATCAGTAAAGGTGAGTTGATTGAAAACACCACCATGAAATCCTTGCTGAGTAAGCTGACGGTGGAAACCTTTATCTTGGATCTGCAAGAGGGGGTCGAGGTCGCGCCATTGGAGGGGGTGATTCGTCAGCAGCTCACGGCGGGCTCTTTGGAGATTGAGATCGACAAGTCGCAAGGTTTGAACGACATCTTCAGTCAATTGAGTGAGCAAGGTGTCACGGTTCAGTCAATGCGCAACAAAGCGAACCGTTTGGAAGAGCTGTTCGTGACCATCGTTAGAGAGGGGGCGAAGTAATGCTTCAGTTGTATTGGACGGCGTTTTGCAGTCTGTTAACCAAAGAGATCAACCGCTTTACCCGTATCTGGGTGCAAACCTTGGTGCCGCCAGCAATCACCATGACGCTCTACTTCATTATTTTTGGCAGCTTGATTGGGTCGCGTATTGGGGAAATGAACGGCTTTAGCTACATGGAGTACATTGTACCGGGTTTGATTATGATGTCGGTCATCACTAACTCCTACTCGAATGTCGCCTCGTCGTTTTTCAGTGCCAAATTTCAGCGCAATATTGAAGAGCTGTTGGTCGCGCCAGTGCCCAACTATGTGATCATTCTAGGCTTTGTGATGGGCGGTGTGGTGCGTGGGCTATTGGTCGGCACCATCGTCACCTTTGTGTCACTGCTGTTTGTTGACCTGCAAGTGGAGCACTGGGGGATCATCATCGCGACAGTATTCATGACCTCGGTGGTGTTCGCTTTAGGGGGATTGATTAATGCCGTCTACGCGAAAACCTTTGATGACATCTCTATCATCCCGACGTTTGTTTTGACGCCGTTGACCTACTTGGGGGGCGTGTTCTATTCGATCAGCTTGTTGCCTGAGTTTTGGCAAGGGGTATCGAAGATAAACCCTATCGTCTACATGGTGAACGCTTTCCGCTACGGATTTCTGGGCGTGTCTGACGTGGGTATTGTCACCTCTTTTGGGGTCTTGAGTGTGTTTGTGTTGGCCTTGTATGGCGTGGCGCACTACCTCGTCACCAAAGGCATCGGCTTGCGTTCTTAAACTGAGATGACTCTTTTAGTGGAACATAAAAGAGCGGAACAAAAAAGGTTGGCGAAATGCCAACCTTTTTACGTTCTGCGATTTACGTATCGACAATTACGCTTTGCTCGACTCGGCGCTCTCGCTGGTCGCTTCATCTTCTTCGTTGCCACTGACGTCCGATGAGGAAGTTAACTCGACCACTTGGTTGTCGATAAGGCGAGCCTTACCCAAAAAGGCCGACATCAAGATCACCGCTTGGGTGGTCTCTGTGGTGATTGCTTGCAGGGTGCGTGCATCTCGAATGAAGATCTCATCCGGTTGCAGGCCTGCGGCGCGGAGCTGATCGCTCGCATCTTCAATGATCGATGCGTAGTCATCGCGCCCACCACGCATGGCACTGCTGATCCAGCGCATCGTGCGTGCTAATACCGGGGCGAGTTGACGCTCTTCAAGCGTCAGCAAGCCGTTACGTGAACTCATGGCTAATCCATCCATCTCACGCACGGTCGGTACACCAATGATCTCAATATCCATCGCCAGATCGAGCGTCATCTTACGAATGACCGCCAGCTGTTGGAAATCTTTTTCACCAAAGCAGGCAACGTCAGGCTGAACGATGTTGAACAGCTTAGTCACCACGGTCGCAACCCCTTTAAAGTGCCCAGGACGTGAAGCACCTTCAAGAATGGTGGATAAACCTGGGACATCGACCGATGTCTGTTTATCGAGCCCTTCAGGGTAGATGGTCTCAGGTGTCGGCGTAAAGACTACCTCGACGGCTTCACCGCTGAGTTTGGCTAAATCGTCGTCGAGTGTGCGCGGGTAGTTATTGAGATCATCCGCTCTATCAAACTGCATGGGGTTAACGAAAATACTCACCACCACCACATCGGCGTTTTCACGCGCTTTGCGCACTAGCGTCAGGTGACCTTCGTGTAAATTGCCCATAGTGGGAACAAAAGCAACCCGACGGCCATCACGCTTATACTGTTTGATTTGCTCTCTAAGAGCGGCAATATCAGCAAAAGTTTGCATGGGTTTGATCCTTAAGCAATCGTGTGAGCGTCATCTGGGAACGCACCACTCTCTACATCCTCTTTGTATTTCGCTACAGCTTTACGCATGTCGCCCGTTTCGGCAAGGAAGTTTTTCGAGAACTTAGGCATGTAATTGGCTGAAATACCGAACATATCGTGCATAACGAGGATCTGACCATCGGTCACATTGCCCGCACCAATACCAATCACTGGCACATCACACACTTCGGTAATGCGTCTTGCCAGCTCGGCAGGAACACACTCTAGCAAGATGATTTGTGCGCCCGCTTCTTGAAGCGCAAGCGCATCACGCACCATGCGATCGGCTTTGTCTTGCTCACGACCTTGCACTTTGAATCCGCCAAAAATATTGACAGATTGCGGCGTCAAGCCAAGGTGCGCACACACAGGTACGGCGCGCTCAGTCAGCATTTTTACGGTTTCAACTAACCAATCGCCACCTTCGATTTTGACCATGTTCGCCCCGGCACGCATCAGCGTCGCGGCGTTTTCACACGCTTGTTCCGGTGTGGCATAGCTCATGAAAGGCATGTCCGCCATCAGTAGGCAGTTTGGGCTGCCCGCACGTACGCAGCGAGTATGGTAAGCCACTTCATCAACTGTGACTGGCAGTGTACTGGTCGTGCCTTGCAATACCATACCAAGGGAATCACCCACCAAAAGAACAGGCATTTCCTGACTTTCAAATAACTGCGCAAAGCTGGCATCGTACGCCGTCGAGGTGGCGAACTTACGGCCTTCTTGCTTCCATTTCATCAAGTCATTAATCGAGATTTTTTTCATTTTTCTTTCCTTACCATGAGGGTGGCAGGCGCAATCATTAAGACGACTGCCATTGACGCAGGCCGTTTCTGTCTACTTGCTTGAGCAGTTCAGAGAGCCTGGCCCCATCTGGGAGCGTTAAATTTGGTGCGATTTCGGCGAGCGGGTAGAGAACAAATTCTCTCTCTTTCATTCCATAGTGAGGAAGCGTTAATCGCTCGGAATCCATCACCTCATTGCCGTAAAGAATGATATCGAGATCTAAGGTTCTTGGGCCCCAGCGTTCATCTTTACGGACACGCCCTTGAGATTGTTCAATCGCTTGGGTGCAATCGAGCAGTTCAATGGGGGTTAATCCTGTTTCAATCGCCACCACGGCATTGATGTAATCCGGCTGATCTTGTGGCCCCATGGGGCTACTGCTGTAGAGCGCGGAGGTGGCGATAAAGCGCGATTTTGGCAGCGATTTGAGCGCTTCAATGGCCTCATTCGCTTGGGTCACAGGATCAGACAAATTGCTGCCGACAGCAATGTATGCGGTGATCATGATGACGCCTTGCTGCGCTTTTTACGGTTGGTTCTGCGGCGACGTGTTTTTGGCTCGCCGGTCTCATTGGCATCGAGGTCAGCGACCATAGCTTGACGCATATTTCGCCCGGCGTTTTGGAAGGTCTCCCACCATTTGGCCAGCGCTAGGGTCTCCCCTTGCTCGACTTCACCGCGCATCTCTAGGAAATCAAAGCCAGCGCGGAACTTGTTAAGCTCAAGCAGGCGGAACGCACGCTTGCCATTGCGGCGCGGCATACGCAGCTGCAATTGCCAGATCTCACGAATGGTTGCAGTGTGACGACGAGGAATCGCGATGGTGCGCACTTGCTCATCGAGCACTAGGTTGCTCGCTTCCATAATGGCGTCATACTCTGAGAGCTTTTGCTTTTCCATCAACAGAGCGGCTTTTTCTTGCAACGGGTACCACAGTATCGCCGCGAACATAAAGGCAGGGTTGATGCGCTTGCCTTCCTCAATGCGCTGATCGGTAGAGTCGAGTACCAGATCCAGCATCTGCTCGGTTGGAGACGAGTAATCTTCGGTAAAGTACTGCGCAATGGTCGGGAAGAGTTGCTGGAACAGGTTGTACTCACGCATCAAGTGATACGTCTCTAAGCCATAGCCCGATTGTAGCATCTTGAGTGACTCTTCATACAAGCGCGCAGCAGGGATGTCTTGAAGAAGGTGAGCCAGTTCTTCAATTGGGGCTGCGGTCTCTTCTTCGATATCAAAGTCCAACTTCACCGCAAAGCGGATCGCGCGCAACATGCGCACAGGATCTTCGCGATAGCGTGTGTCGGGATCACCAATCAAGCGAATCAGCTTATCTTCGAGGTCTTCCATGCCGCCCGCGTAGTCGTGAATCGAGTAGTCGCTGATGTTGTAGTACATCGCGTTCACGGTGAAATCGCGGCGCTCAGCGTCTTCATCGACAGTGCCGTAGACGTTATCGCGCAGCAACATCCCTTCTTTCGATTGTTGAGAGACGTTTTTGCTTGGCTCTTGGTGATGACCGCGGAACGTCGCTACCTCGATGATGTCTCGACCAAACATGATATGCGCGAGACGAAAACGTCGACCGATTAAGCGGCAGTTTTTAAACTGCTGGCGGATTTGTTCCGGGGTCGCATTGGTCGCGATATCAAAATCTTTGGGGGATTGATTAAGCAGCAGATCGCGAACACCTCCTCCTACGAGGTAGGCGTCATAGCCTGCACCATGAAGACGGTATAGCACCTTCAATGCATTATCGCTGATCTGTTTGCGTGAGATATTATGCTCTTGGCGAGTAATAATATTTAACGAAAGCTGCGGATAAACTTGAGTTTCGTTGGGTGTATCGTCGTTTTTATTCATGTGCTTCTAGCTGTTATTCGGTGTTTGCCTAGTCAGGTTGATGTTCCAATCCGTATGCAGATTGCGTGCTGAGCCTTGATTTTCCTTAGGCGTTGCGGTCATGTTCAGCCCAATTCGGCGCGAATTTGCGGCTAATGATAGCCTACGGGGAGCGGTTTGAGAATATGGGTGTGATCTCGATCGGCTGAGGGAGTGCCTCAATCGACCAATTCTCCACGCCCCAAGCGATGATCTCTTCCACGCTCCCAGAGGAGACTTCCGGCGTCATTGGTAAACCCAAAAAGCGCATCGCATCGAGCAGCGCGGGTATCGGGTCTTGTAGGTCAATCGCCGGCGCATGGTTCTGTTTCGATAGCTTTTGCCCGTTCTCACCGATGGCGAGCGGCAAGTGCAAATAGCTCACCGGTGTTTGTCCGAGCAATTTATACAGGCTGATTTGTCTGCCTGTAGGCTCAATCAAATCGGCGCCGCGCACCACTTGAGTAACGCCTTGCTCGATATCATCCAATACTACCGCAAGGTTATAGGCAAAATAGCCATCGCGACGTTTGATAATAAAATCTTCATCTGCGAGCGCGCGTGGGATGTCAATGGTGCCATGTTTGAGGTCGTCAAACTGGTACGTCGGCTTGGACATGGTGAGCCTGACTGCGCACGATGTGGCGTCGTTCAACGCTTTGTCACGGCAAGTGCCCGAGTAAAATCCGCCCGTCGCTTTGATTTGTTTGCGCGTGCACTGACACAAATAGGCATCGCCGCTGCGTCGCCAATGGTCAATTTGCGCTTGATAGACGTCTAAACGCTGGCTTTGGTAAAGGATCTGACCATCCCAATGCAGGCCATACGCTTCTAAGGTTTTCAGGATGAGATCGGCTGCCCCTGGCACCTCTCGTGGAGGGTCAAGGTCTTCGATGCGTACCAGCCACTGCCCTTGCTGCGCTTTGGCTTGAAAGTAACTGCCGAGGGCAGCAACCAGTGAGCCAAAATGGAGCGGGCCTGAGGGGGAGGGAGCAAAACGGCCAATCATATTCGTCATAGATAAAAACCAAAAAGGGAGCCAATGCTCCCTTAATGTATACCCTAAGTGACTAGGATACAGCGGGTGATGCAGGATTAACCTTGCATTTGCTTCTCTTTGATCTCTGCAAGCGTTTTACAGTCGATACAAAGGTCAGCGGTAGGACGAGCTTCTAGACGACGGATGCCAATCTCGACGCCACAAGATTCGCAAAAGCCAAAATCATCTTCTTCGATCTTGTTTAGCGTTTTCTCAATCTTTTTGATCAAGCGACGCTCACGGTCACGGTTGCGAAGTTCTAGACTAAATTCTTCTTCTTGTGAGGCGCGGTCAACGGGATCAGGGAAATTCGCGGCTTCGTCCTGCATGTGGTGCACAGTGCGATCAACTTCTTCCCTGAGCTGGTTACGCCAAGCTGTCAAAATTTTTGTAAAATGAGCCATTTGCTCAGGTGACATGTACTCTTCACCTGCTTTTTCTTGGTATGGCTCAACCCCTGCAATGGCTAGGATGCCTAGCGCTTTTTTCTTTGATTCTGGCATGCAGCATCTCCTACTAACACCTAGTCAACTGCGCTCTGCAGTTAATTTTAAGGCGGGTATCTATAGCAAAAAGAATCAACCGAGGCAAATACTAGAGATGAAACTTACAATCAATGTGAAGGCGACATCATTTTTTGCCCCTAGCACCGAAAATTGAGCGGCTCTACTAGTGCTATCTCATCCTCGTTGAGCGTGGCCTTGTAGCACAAGACTTCCACCCCGTTTTCTATTGCTGTTTTGAGTAATTGTGAATAATCGGCGTCTATATGGTGGGCAGGAGAGACTTTTTCAATACCTGAATGTAAAACGGTGAATAAAAGTACCGCTCTGCTTCCACTTTGTGCCATCTCGGTCAGTTCTCTTAGGTGCTTTTGACCACGTGTTGTCACGGCGTCAGGAAAGTAACCTTGTCCCTTTTGCTGATTCTGCGTTTCATCCAACAGGGTGACACTTTTCACTTCTATATAGCAGTTTGGTTTGGATTGTGCAGAGAGCAAGATATCAATCCGACTATTTTCACTGCCATACTTCTGCTCAGTTTGAAGTCGCTCATAGCCTTGCAGCTCTTTGATGGTGCCATTTTTAATCGCTTCGACAGCCAATGCGTTGGCGCGCGCGGTGTTAATACAGATGCGATGCTGCTGCGCGGTTTGAGTTAGCTCCCAACTGTTGGGGTACTTGCGTTTTGGGTTGTCTGAGGTCGAATACCACACCGGATTACCCGGCGTGGCGCAACCTGTCATTGCTCCTGTGTTGGCGCAGTGAATGGTCCGCTCACTGCCATCGGGCAGGGTGACGTCGGCGAGAAAGCGTTTATAGCGCTGGATGAGTGTGGCGCGTTGCAAAGAGGGGGAAAACTTCATAACTAAGACTTAACAGAGTGAGAGAGTTAGGATCAGTACTGTTTTTATGTACAATTGAGCTCTCAATTAGAGCATAAGGTTTCTCCATTGTCACAACTGCCGATTCAAGACGTGATGCCCGAGCTTCTCGCAGGCGTCGCGCATCACGCTCAACTGATCCTCAAAGCGGCGCCGGGTGCCGGTAAATCGACCTACTTTCCACTGCAACTGCTCAACGCAGGCATTGTGCAGGGAAAAATCATCATGCTTGAGCCCAGACGCTTGGCGGTGAGAAATATCGCGCACTATTTGGCGAAGCAGTGTGGGGAGCGGGTTGGACAAACCGTCGGCTATCGGATGCGCGGTGAGAGTAAAGTCAGCCAAGCGACACAGCTTGAAATCGTCACCGAGGGCATCTTAACGCGCATGATCCAGTCCGATCCTGAGCTGAGCGGCGTTGATATGATCATCTTTGATGAGTTTCACGAACGCAGCTTGCACGCCGACACCGCGTTGACGTTCTGCCTTGAGATTCAGCAAGCGCTGCGCGATGACTTAAAGCTGGTGGTGATGTCGGCGACGCTCGACCAGCGAGCGCTGCAAACCATCATGCCTGACGCGGCGTATGTGGAATCGCACGGGCGCAGCTACCCGATTGAGTATCGCTACCAGCCCCTTAAGCCGAATCAAGGGCTAGAAGAGGCGATGGCGAAGCAGATCCGCCACCTGATGGCGACCGAGTCTGGTTCGTTGCTGGCGTTTCTCCCTGGCGTTGCCGCTATCCGGCGCGTGGCGCAGCGTCTTGAAGATTTGGGCGAGGGTATCCTCGTCTGCCCTCTATACGGTCAGCTCAGTTTTAACGATCAGCAAGCGGCGATCGCACCGGCGCCGCAACGTAAGGTGGTTCTGGCGACCAACATTGCTGAAACCTCATTGACCATTGAAGGCATTCGTCTGGTCATCGACAGCGGCGTCGAGCGCATTGCCAAGTGTGATAGCCGCACAGGCATTACTAAGTTGGAGCAAGTCCGCATTGCTAAATCCTCCGCCGAGCAGCGCGCGGGTCGTGCTGGGCGCATCGAGCCGGGGCTGTGCGTGCGCCTGTACAGTGAAAGTCAACTGAGTCAGCAGCCGGATGTGCCCGCGCCAGAGATGCAGCATGCCGATCTCTCCGGTCTTGCGATGGAGCTGGCGCAGTGGGGAACACAAGACAGCGATGAGCTGACCTGGCTGACCCCGCCACCCAAAGTCGCGTTGGCGCAGGCGCGTCTATTGCTACGATCACTCGGTCTGCTCAACGAGCAGGCATTATTAACCGCGCAAGGTCAGCGCGCCTGTGCACTTGGATTGGAGCCGAGACTGGCGGCGATGTTACTCCACAGCGACGAGCAGAGCTGGCAGCAAAGCGCCGTATGGGTAGCGGCGTTACTGGAAGAGCCAGAGCGTCACACGCTCGATTTTCGCACCAGCGTTTGGCGTTTACGCCAAGGCCAACACAGCAAGCAAAAAGTGGTCAGTGCGCGCGCGGCGGCGCTAGCGAAGATGCTCGCCATCACAGCGCCATTGGCGGCGTTAGATGATGCCCTTGTCCCGGTCGCTCTGGCCAGTGCCTATCCTGACCGCATTGCGCAGCAACGCAGCAGCGGCACCGGTACCTTCTTGCTCGCCAATGGTCATGGCGCACAGCTTGATGACAGCGAACCGCTCGCCGATGCGCCGTATCTAGTGGTGATTGACTTACTACGCAGTCAATCGGACGCGTCACGTATTCACCTTGCGCAAGCCTGTGATGTCTCGGTGCTTGAGCAGCATTGTCCGTCGTCATTTACTGATCATGACTGGGTTGATTGGGATGAAAAAAAAGGCCGCTTAGTCGCCGAGAAACAGAAGAAGCTCGGCGCGCTCGTGGTGTCTCGAACCGCAATGGCAACGCCAGATAAAGAAAAAATGACACAAGCTTTACTGAGCTATGTACGCCGTAAAGGCTTGTCTGTATTAGAGTGGTCTGATCGCGCTCGTGACACATTAGAGCGCATTCGCTGCGCTGCGCAGTGGCTGCCAGAGCACGATTGGCCAGATTGCTCTGACGATGGCTTATTGGCGGCTCTAGAGCGCTGGCTAGAGCCGTACATGAATCAGGTCACGTCGGTCAAGCAGTTGGCATCGATATCGATAGAGCAAGCGCTGCTGGCCTATTTGGGCTGGCCGTTAAATCAGCAGTTGGATGAGTGGCTGCCTACGCACTACACGCTGCCAACGGGCACACGAGCGCGGATTCGTTATCAAGATGGACAAGAGCCCGTGCTGTCGGTTCGAATTCAAGAAGTGTATGGCGAGCAGACGTCGCCACGCATTGCCGACGGTCGCAAAACCTTAGTATTGGAGCTGCTCTCTCCGGCGCGCAGACCGTTGCAGATCACCCGAGATCTCGCAAGGTTCTGGGCAGGCAGCTACGTGGAAGTACAAAAAGAGATGAAGGGGCGCTACCCCAAACACGTTTGGCCGGATGATCCTGCCAATCATGTGGCAACGACAAAGACCAAGCGGCACTTTAACTGACAGGGCTACTTAACGGTCAGGGCGCGTTAACGGAACTGGGATGGCGTCTGATGGGTAAAGCGCTTGAATTTAGTGCTGAAATAGTTGCTGTCTTTGTAGCCGACTTGAAAGGCAATGTCGGTGATCGACAGGTCAGAGTAATGGAGCAGATCAATGGCTTTATTGACTCGAACACGGTGGACGTAGTTGTTGAACGTGAGGTTAGTGACTTGCTTGATCTTGCGGCTCAGAGTGCGTGACGAGATGTTAAACCGCTCGGAAATGTCGTTGACGCATATCTCTTCACTGTAGTTATTCTGTAACCAGTCGATCACTTGCAAAATGGTGTTGTCGTCGGCGTTGTTATTTTGGGAAGTTAACCGTCCGCGTGACAGCTCAACGATCAACTGCTGAAACAGCGCTTCAGCCATAATGCGAGAATCGACCGAGTTCTGCATCGCTTCTTTTTCGAGTTGCGCCATCAGTTGCTCGGTGCGTTTCAACGTGGCGGTGGAAATCAGCCAACTTTTCTCTTCGGACTCTTCCCTCGGTAGTAGATTTTTCAGCAATGGTGAGTAGGCCAGTCGACTCTTTTTAAACAAGATATTAGTTAGATGGAGGTCATCTACCTGTTCGTACAAGTGACGGTCATTGGGTGAAATAAAGCAAATATGATTCTTTGCGAGATTGGTCGGGATGTCATTAAGAATGTGTTGTCCCGTGCCTTTGGTGACAATGATCAACTCGTGAAAATCATGCGAATGTTCTGGGTAGTTGGGTTGAGGAGCACGGACTTCGGCACACACGGCGGAGTCTGAAGTATGAAAAAAGTCGTCACCGTTTAATTGAAACATTGTTTTACTCCTCTTTGGTTGTTTTTTTGTACTCCTTTCATGTTGGAGCAGCAACTCTGGGATAGACAGAATGTGATCTTTAGTGCGACATGGAAGTCAGAGTGTGATCCTTTTCACTTCTCCAGTTTTTGCTCTAATTTCGGAGAAAAAACACAGAAAAGCCGAGAAGTGGAGGACTTCTCAGCCATTTACATCTGTGGCAGCGACGCCGTACTGGCTTAGAGGTTAAAAGTCTCTTTCAGCGCTAGCATATCTTCAGGGCTGACGCCTTGTGGGATAAATCCACTGGCTAAGCACATCAAATAGAGTTTGGCGCCTTTGTTGGCGACATCGACAAAATCGAACGCGGTCAGTGCGTCTTTGCCGGTGGCGACAGCGCCATGTTTTTCCCAAATAGCGACGTCGTGCATCAGCAGCTTATCGCGGGTTCCTTGGGCCATGGTTTGGCTACCCGGCATGCAGTAAGGCACTATGCCAATCCCTCTAGGTACGAAAGCGCGCACTTCTGGCAGCATTTGCCAACAAGCTATGGTGTACGCATCATCGTTTTGCGCAAAATCTGGATGATGGGAAAGTGCGATCAGCTCAATTGGATGCGTGTGAACCACGCATCGGCTATCTCGCCCAGCCTGCTGTTGCGAGATGATGATCTCCACATGAGAGATAAATTCGCTGGTGGGGGCGAAATCTGGATTATTTCGTCCACCCCAAAGCAGATGGTATCCCTGTGCGCTGTCGTCAATGCGCAAAATGCAGCCCGCTGCTTCTGGGTCACGTAACTCACGAATCCGCTCTCCCGTTCCTTTGACAAAAAAGAGATGACCCGCCGCAGCGCTTGGAAAGGCATCACCGCCAATCATAGAGAGCTTCTTATGCGGAAAAGCACTGAGGTCGGGTGGGAGAACGCCAAAAATATCAGTAATGTCGACAGAGATATTACCGCCATTACGCTCTGCCCACTCTCGTTGCCACAGATACTGCGCGACTTCGCTTACTTTGGCGATTTCGTCTTGGACTGCTTGGTTTATGGTCACCGTTTGCATTTGAATTCCTTAATTGATAGTCGTGGTTACGCGAGATAGAAGACCGATTGCAGTGGCACTGAACGAGGTGAATTATCCTCGTTGGTATCCATGATGTCGGCCATGTATCGCCACCACTTTTGGCAGATGTCAGTGTCTGCGATGGCTTGCCATTTCTCTTCACTTCGTACATTGAGGCAGGCAAACAATTGCTCAGTCTCAGGGTGAAGAAAAATGGAATAGTGCTCGGCGCCGTGTGCTTTTAGCGCACGTTCCAGTTCAGGCCACAGTTCATCATGGCGACGCTGGTACTCTCGGGCTTGGCCGGGTTTAAGCTGCATGACCGTGGCGATTCTGATTGCATTGGGCGTCATGGGCTCTCTCACTCTGCATCACGGCGCAGCAGTACGGTTTCCTCGTACTCTTTGATATCGCGTAGCCAATCCAAACCGACAGGAACCTGGTTCATCAAACAGTAGTAATCCCAGACCGCTGCCCATGGCGCGCTGCGGGTCTCTTCTAATAGAGCCAGTCGTGTGGTGTAGTCACCGCTGTTTTCCGCTAGGCGCAGTTGCGTTTCGGGTTCGAGCATCGCTTTGAGTAGCGCTTTGCGCGTATTGCGTGTGCCAATCACCCAAGCGGCAACGCGGTTGATGGACGCATCAAAGAAATCGAGTCCCACATTGACGCGATCAAAGAGCTTGTTGCGAACAATTTCGTTGGCGATGGCTTGGGTTTCATCATCCAAGAGTACGACGTGGTCGCTGTCCCAGCGAATAGGGCGGGTGACATGAAGCAAGAACTCTTTCACATAGAGTGAGCAAGCCGAAATCTTGTCACTGATTACTTCTGTTGGGTGGAAGTGCCCCGCGTCGAGACACAGCAAAATGTCGCGTGTGGCGGCATAGCCCATATAGAACTCGTTGCTGCCTACTGTGTAGGCTTCAGCGCCAATGCCAAAAAGCTTGCTTTCGACGGCGTCTTTGTGAAAAGCGCTATCAATCGGCTCGGCGATGATTTCATCCAATGAGGCCATTAAGCGCTGTCTAGGGGTTAAGCGATCGATGGGCACATCTTTCATGCCATCCGGAACCCAAATGTTCATTACTGATGGAGTACCAAGCTCTTTACCAAAGTACTCTGAGATTTTTCGGCTCGCCTTGCAGTGGTCAATCCAGAACTGACGAATCTCAGCGTCGGGGTGAGAGAGGGTAAAGCCATCCTCACTGAGTGGGTGTGAGAAGCATGAAGGGTTAAAGTCCAGTCCTAACTCATTCCGTTTGGCCCATTCAACCCAATTCTTAAAATGCTCAGGTTTGATCTGGTCGCGCGGAACGGGTTGGTCCGATTCTAAGTAGATGGCGTGCAAGTTGAGTCGCTTAGCACCCGGGATCAAACTGAATGCTTTATCGAGATCTTGACGCAATTCTGCGGGTGTACGCGCTCTACCCGGGTAGTTCCCTGTTGCTTGGATACCACCACTGAGTGCTTGCTCTGGGTTTTCAAACCCACGCACGTCGTCCCCTTGCCAGCAATGGATGGAGATGGGAATCTCATTGACTGCTTTTATGACGTTGTCGGTATCAATGCCCATATCGGCAAATTGTTGTTTCGCCAGTTGGTAGGCTGAATGAATCTGTTGTTGAGTTGGCATCAAAGTATCCTTATTGAGTCAAGGCGTCGAAGCGCGCTTGCTGCGCGTCGAGTTGTGAAATCGGTGTCGGTGAAAATTGGGTGAGTTCGAAAGAGTGCGCGATGATCTCGCGCCCATGCTCAATCGAGTGCACCGCGCCAGTGGCAATCAATTGACCCATCATATTGCCCAGTGCCGAAGCTTCAGTCGGATTAGCCAAGACGGGCACTTGACAGGTATTAGCGCACAACTGGTTGAGAAAATGATTGTTGGCTCCGCCGCCCACCACGTGAATGGCGGTCAGAGGTTTGGGCGCTAGATGGTTAAGTTGAGCAAACACTTGTGCATAGCGCAGTGCCAGACTGTCGAAAATGCAGCGCGCAATCTGTGCCAATGTTTGTGGGGTTCCTTGCCCTGTTCGTTGGCAAAAATCGACGATCGCGTGCTCCATGTTGTCAGGGTTGAGGAAGCAGGCGGCGTCCGGGTCAATCAAAAACTCGAATGCGGGGCTTTGCTGAGCCACCTCCACTAAATGAGCGAAGTGATATTCGCTGTGCAGTTTTTGGATGGATTGAATCAGCCACAGTCCCATGATGTTTTTCAAGGTGCGATAGGTGCCACCCGCACCGCCTTCATTTGTCACGTTGGACAGTAGGGCTTCGTCATTCAATGTGGGATGAGCGGACTCGTATCCCATGAGCGACCAGGTTCCTGAACATAAATAGGCGCACGTGTCGGATTGGAGTGGCGTGCCTAATACCGCTGACGCCGTGTCATGGCTGGCAATGGACGCGACTGGAACAGTTTTGTACTCACCAATGATCTGGTTAGGCGCTTTCGGCTCCAGAAACCAATCACTTGGAATACCAATGCGATCAAGCAAAGCTTGGCTCCACTGTTTGGTGCGACAGTCAAGCAGTTGGGTGGTGGACGCGTTGGTGTACTCGCAATGCTTGACGCCAGTCAGGCGATAGTTGAGGTAGTCAGGAATCAGCAATAGGGTCGCCACATCGCTGAGTGATTCTTTGGGCAGTGCGCACAATTGGTAAAGCGTATTAAAGGGCAAAAATTGGATGCCCGTGGTTTGGTAAAGGGCTTTTCGGTCGAGTGTGTCGGCCAGCAGTTGCTCCATGACACCTTGAGTGCGCGCGTCTCGATAGGAGACTGCAGGGCTGTGTCTTTGACCTTGTTTATCCAGCAGAACAAAGTCGACACCCCAAGTGTCAATACCTATGCTCGCAGGGTGAATCCCACTTTCGAGCACGACGTCGATACCGATACACACTTGTTTAAACAGGGCATCAATATCCCAGCAGTCTTGACCTTGGATTGAAACCAATTGGTTGGTAAATCGATGTTGCTCATCAAGGGAGAGGCGCTGACCATCAAACGTTCCTAGCATGACTCTGCCGCTAGAGGCGCCAATATCAATCGCAATTACGTGTTGCTGCATTATGGATGTCCGTTGTTCTTAATGTGAGAAATTATCGGTAAATCTCTTCTTGAGAGACTTAAAAAAAATGCAGGGGTTGGCGATAAGGTGTCAGGTTTTTCAATATCGATTTGCGTTAGATCACAAAAGCTCACACCTCCGTTTTTTGTGCACAACAGGTGAAAAAAGCCCTGCATGAGCAGGGCAAACATCGCGTTTCGAGGACACGGTAGGTGTTTATAAATAGGTACGTAAATACTCAGAGAGACAAAGGATCGCCATAGCCTGACCATAAGGCATGGAGGTCAATGGGATGTTGCGGTAGTAATCGAGGTCATCGCCCATGGCGGTGCCAAAAGAGACATTGATCAGTTCACCGGATTCGCTGATGTAGTCCTTGATGAGGACATCGACGGCTTTGTTCGCCATTGGGGCGTAGTCGGCAGAAATGTATCGCTTGCGTACGGCTTTTAATATGCCATACGCAAAACCCGCCGTGGCTGACGCTTCCACATAAGAGTGATCGTCATCGAGCAGGGTGCACCACAAGCCACTCTCTTGTTGAGTGCGAGCGAGCATCGCCACCTGACGTTCAAGAATGTGCACCAAGTGACGACGATAAGCGTCATGCTCTGGCAAGTCGAGCAACTCAAGGAAATCAGGGATCACTATCGTGACCCAGCTGTTGCCGCGTGCCCAACGTGCATTGGCAAAGTTATGGTTGCCATCAAAGGTCCAGCCATGGAACCAAGCGCCGGTCTCGCGATCCATAAGGTATTGAATGTGGGTCAGGAACTGATATTTCGCTTCTTCCACATACTCTGGGCGGTCAAGCAGTAGGCCAATCTTGGTGAGCGGCATGACGCTCATCATGAGTGTGTCATCCCACATCTGCTCATTGTTTTCACTGTTGTAAACAATGTGCTGAATGCCACCGCTTTGCGTTTTGGGCATCTGGTACATCACATACTCTGCCCAAGCTTCCAGATACGGGATCAAGGAT
>NZ_JCBDGX010000024.1:0-1414 GCF_059834345.1 Vibrio sp. R11-SG3-ISO3-SZ | reverse complement strand
CAAATCAGACGCGACGACATCAAATTCACACAGAGGAAAAGGGAAACGCCCCTTCATTTGACGAACAAACACTTTGTTGCCAGCAGATGGCGCAATCAGACCAAGATCCACCCTCATACCCGGTCCAACTTTATGCTGAGAGAGCTTCATTGGCGTGGTGACCGGGTTGCCATCAATAGCCAGTATCCAAGCCTCTGCCCCTTCAATCGCAATTGGATAGGTAATGGTATTGTCGACATTAGCAATGCGTAAGCGAGTGGTCGCGTGCGCTTTAAGCGTATATAAAGGCTCATGAACGCCATTCACACTGCTCCACTCCCCTGGCGTGCCCATCCGAGCACTTAAACGTGGGATCATTCTCTCCTTCCACTGCCCTTGACTGTCGATGTGCCAATGCTTGAGCATTAACGCATGCTCTTCATCAAAAACCACGGGGTCGCGCTCTTCAACAATAATCAGTCCAACGAGTCCTCGCCCTAACTGTTCAACGCTGTTCATGTGTGGGTGATACCAAAACGTGCCTGCGTCAGGCGGAGTGAATCGATACTCAAACGTCTCTCCCGGCATGATAGGCGCTTGACTGAGAAAAGGAACGCCGTCCATCTCGATCGGTATTCGCAAGCCGTGCCAATGTATGGTGGTAGGCTCTGACAGTTTGTTCGTGAAACGAATCACGACCTCTTCCCCCTGACGACAATAGAGTGTCGGCGCAGGGATCGCACCATTAAACCCCAGTACGTCTGTTTGATACCCAGGGACGAGTTCAGCCCGGCTAGGCTCAGCAGTGAGATCGTAAACATAGCCTTCTCGAGTCCGAGTTTGCCGAGTCACCGAACAAGCAGGAATCATTGAGAGAGCAGACAAAGCAAGTGAAGATTGAAGAAATTGGCGACGACTCAAAGCCATAACGGTAAACACCTAAAACAGACAAGACGTATAATGTAGCAAAATACTGCGAATGATTCTCAGTGCAATGAGTGATTTGTGTTTTGTCGCGTGCAAGATTAAAAAACGGAGACAAAAAAGGCTCTAGTCTTTCGACTAGAGCCTTAGATATGGCAGGGGTGGAGAGATTCGAACTCCCAACACGCGGATTTGGAATCCGCTGCTCTGCCAATTGGAGCTACACCCCTAAAAATAGGTTCAAATTATCCGTGAAAGAGAGATTCGAACTCCCAACACGCGCCTTCTCGAGGACTTTTGGGGAATCCGCTGCTCTATTAATGAGAGCTACACCCCTAAAAATTAGATTCAAAAAAACCTCGATAAACGAGGTTTATAAGTGGCGGAGTGGACGGGACTCGAACCCGCGACCCCCGGCGTGACAGGCCGGTATTCTAACCAACTGAACTACCACTCCGCAGTGGTCTATTTAAAGTCTTATCTCAATCGTGCTTTAAACAGATAATGTTCA
>NZ_JCBDGX010000023.1:0-32768 GCF_059834345.1 Vibrio sp. R11-SG3-ISO3-SZ | reverse complement strand
ACCAAACAGAGCCGTGACGACACCCGAGCCCAACACACCAAGCAGTGTCACAATAGAAACAATGACGCCGAGCGTTCCGGCCGCGCGGGCAATCAGTTGGCGGGTTTTCTCCTCATCACCAGTGGCGTGATATTCGGTCAATACCGGCACAAAGGCTTGAGAAAACGCGCCTTCTGCAAACAGGCGGCGTAAAAAGTTGGGAATTTTATTGGCGAAAAAGAAGACATCAGCACTCGCCCCTGCGCCCATCAAGTTTGCGACCACTACGTCGCGCACAAGGCCCAACACTCGAGAAATCAATGTCATAGCACTGACAATCATGCCTGATTTTAAGAGACGTTTACTCACGACTACCTCAAGAACTCGCTCATACTAACAATTCAGTGCTTGGGTTATTAGGGAATAACTCATTGAGAGCAGATTAGTATTAGCATTGAAAAAAAAATACTGATAGAATCCCCGCCATCTTAACCGTGAAGACCTTTCTAATCCAAAATTTGTTTGGCTGCGATGGGTTTTTGCACAAATCATTTGACATTTAGGCGCAAATGAGGGATATTCCTCGCCCTTAAATTGTCACCGAACTAAAGTTTTTGGGAGTTAGACCCTTGGCAAATAGTAAATCTGCTAAGAAGCGCGCTATCCAAGCTGAGAAACGTCGCCAGCACAACGCTAGCCGTCGTTCTATGATGCGCACTTACATGAAGAAAACTGTTGCTGCTATCGAAGCAGGCGACAAAGCTGCTGCAACTGAAGCATTTGCTGCAGTTACACCAATCCTAGACCGCATGGCAACTAAAGGCCTTATTCACAAGAATAAAGCTGCTCGTCATAAGTCTCGTTTCGCTGCTGCAATCAAAGCTCTATAATAGAACTCTGATTTCCCAGTGAAGAAAAAACCGGCTATTGCCGGTTTTTTTATATCTGAAATTTGTCGAACCTTACACCAGTTCTTGTGGTAATCCATGCATCAAGAACAGTAAAGATGGTGCAACAGCTCGATCATCTTCTTCACTTCTTCGCTGTGAAGAGTGTAATACACCGTCTGCGCTTCTTTGCGCGTCACCACGAGTTCATCACGACGTAGCCACGCTAAGTGCTGAGATAGCGCAGACTGACTTAGCTGCAACTGCGCGGATAGCTCCCCAACCGACAGCTCTTGGTTATGCAAAAGACACAAAATCTGCAAACGTCTTTCGTTCGCCATCGCTTTGAGTAAGACAACTGCTTGAGCAGAGTTCTTTTCCATCTCTTCCAGATTCATCACTACCTACCCCTAAACCCGATGAGCAAAGAAGCCCTCACTTCCCGCACCTGATACTCTTTTATCGCTGTTTCGGCCCATTTGCCGCAGGCTGCTGATAGTAATCTAAATAAGAACAGTAATCTATTCTCATTTAGGCAAGGTTATAAATTAAACAAAGAATTGAAATCTGCGTCACACACATTTTTCACCGCCGGATGTTGAATCATTCGCTCAGCAAATATCACGTAGTACTCTTCTTTTAGCTCCTCAATATCACCGATGTGTTGCAGCGGCAGATCGCTATCCACTTCCGAGACATATAAAGAAGGCGCCAAAAAGATCACGTCTTGATGATAACGAGCAAACGCCTTCATGAGCGCAGCGTCATCAAACTCGCCCAAAATATTCGGTTGTAAACCCTGACGATCAAACCATTGCAGCACTTTGCGCCCCATTGCCGTGCGACTACCGGGGATCAGCAGTTTTCGATGCTCTAACACACTGGGAAAACTCGCCCCAGCCACTTGGCCACTGCAGAAAAAGCTCATCTTGCACTCACCCAGTTTTTTACTGTACAGACCTGGACTTTGGCTTGAGTCCACCGGGCAATCAGACAAAATCATATCCAACTTGTGCTGCGACAATTGCTCAAGCAACATTTCATGCGTCGATTCAAAGCAGCGTAAATGAATACTGTTGTCTTGCGGCACCGTGGTCATCAGGATCTTGCTAACCAAACGCTTTGAGAGCGCATCCGCCACCCCCACATCAAACAGCAGGTTGGAACGTTGGCTGTAATTGACGATATCCAACATCTCATAGCTTAGACCAAACATCCTGTCCGCATATTTATAGACCAATTGACCCAGTTCAGTGGGCTCGATGCTGCGTCCGTTGCGCTTAGTCAACTTTCCATCCATGCGCTCTTCTAACGCTTTGATCTGGCCAGTGACCGTTTGCGGCGTTAAAAACAAGGCATCTGCAGCTTTCGTCACTGAGCCTTGTTTGCACACCATCCAAAAATAGTAGAGGTGGTTATAGTTCAAATGAGACATAGGGGGAACAACTTCAATAAGCGCACAATAGATATGGGTTATATCAAAACTCGTTGATGACAACAATAACTCGTCAAAACCGAATGATCATTGACTTTTCACTACTAATACCGAAATTTTACAATAACTTTATGACACTATTCTGTCATAAAGCTGACGAGAGAAAGCCGTTCAGTTGAATTTTTTGTCAAAAAATGCGCTCGTGCACAGTTTTATCAATACAGAAATAATTAATAATTTTCAATAAGTTAACTCAATCGTAACGTAAGAATTATACCGATAAGCCTCGCTATCCCTCAAAAAAGACCGCATTACATAGAAATGTAATATTACTGAAATATTTCCTCTCTAACATCAGCCTCAATTTCAACAACCGACCAATAAGTATTAAACGGTCCACGGAGAAAATTATGAACCAAGCTACTACTACAGCAGCACCAATCTCGAGTACGACTCGCTGGTTACGCTGGGCTAACTTGGCATTCATGTTATACCTACTACTACTTGCTGTTTCTATGGTAGGTAGCGGCTTTAAATGGGCAACCGGCGATCAAGCTAAAGTCCTATTTGAATTTGCGTCACACCCTATTGCTGGATTAATGATTGGCTTGACGGCCACCGCCTTGATCCAATCCTCAAGTACCGTCACCTCTATTATTGTCGGTTTGGTGGCAGGTGGTTTACCTGTTGAGACCGCCATTCCAATGATCATGGGTGCCAACATTGGTACAACAGTCACCAACACCTTGGTCTCTCTTGGTCACATTCGCAATAAAGAAGAGTTCAAACGTGCGTTCGCCAGTGCCACGATTCATGACTTCTTCAACCTGCTTGCTGTTGCTATCTTCCTTCCGTTGGAAATGATGTTTGGCATTCTTGCGAAGATCTCCCACTGGCTGGTCTCTCCGTTCCTTGCAACGGGCGACATGAGCATGAAAGGCTTGAACTTCATCAAACCTATCACTAAGCCTGTTGTGAATGCCGTTAAGGAGCCGTTGGCAACCTTTGGCGACACCATGGGTGGGGTGCTATTGATTGTTCTAGGTATTGCGACCATCTTCGTGGCCATTACTGTTATGGGTAAATTAATGAAGAGCTTGATGGTTGGCCGTGCTCGTGAGATTTTGAAAAGCGCTATCGGTCGTGGTCCTATCCACGGCATCGTGTCTGGCTCTGTAGTGACCGTACTGGTTCAATCTTCATCTACTACGACCAGCTTGATGGTACCGCTTGTAGGCTCTGGCGTGCTGAAAGTCCGTGACGTCTACCCATTCACTCTGGGTGCGAACATCGGTACTTGTATCACAGCCTTGCTTGCTGCAACGGCAGCCTCGGGTGAGTTCGCGGTTTTTGCACTGCAGATTGCCTTAGTGCACCTCGCATTTAACGTATTGGCCACCGTGTTCATCTTCGGTATTCCGTTCTTACGTGAGCTACCGGTCAAAGCCGCCGACATGATTTCAGACATGGCGGTGAAGAACAAAGCGGTCGTCGCCGCCTATTTGGTGACAGTATTTTTAGTCCTACCAGGCGCTATCCTTGCACTGACAACCTAAACACACTTGCCATCGCATACTAAGCCCTCGACCTCGGTTGAGGGCTTTTTTTATACAAAAAAACCAGCGAGTACGCTGGTTTCTTGTTAATCATTACAGTGCGAATGGCTATTACACTGAGAACGGATAGTGGATTGGGTCATGGTGCTCATACCCTTCCACCCAAAAGTCATCCAAGGTGACCCACGTTTCCAAATCTTCCAAGGTTTTGATCTCTGGGTTGATGTGGAACGTGGGCGCGGCCAAAGGTTCACGCTTCAACTGAACATCTCGCATTAGGGCTAACTGGTCTTCGTAGATGTGTGCATTGACAATCTTGTGGTAGGCTTGTCCGGCTTTCTTGCCCGTAATTTGCGCCATGATCGCCAAGAAGACATACACTTGAACCATATTAAAATTCAGACCCAACGGTACATCACACGAACGCTGTGTGCTGTTGAGGTACAAGGTATCCCCAAGCAGAGAGAAATGGTGGCTATACATGCACGGACGTAAACAGCCCATATGAAACTCACCCGGGTTATAGAAATTGAGGATTTCACCGCGATCATCCACGCCTCGAGTCAGGTCATCGACAATTTTTCGCAGCTGATCAATATGACCGCCATCGGGTTTGGCCCAAGCTCTACCTTGAACGCCGTAGACGCGTCCCATGTCATCGTCACCTTTGCGGTAAGGGTTCTCAAGCCAAGCGGTATTTAAGTTGGCATTGGCATCCCAAGTTTTTGTGCCTAACTGACGAAAATCAGCGGCATTGTCATACCCTCGGATGTATCCAAGCAGCTCCGCCACAGCGGCTTTCCAAAAGCTCTTACGAGTGGTCACGAGTGGGAATTGATTTTGCGCCACATCATAAGTGAGATCGGCATTGATCACCGTTAGGCAACGCTTGCCCGTGCGCTCATTTTCTACCCATTCTCCTTGGTCAACGATGCGCTGACAAAGATCTAAATACTGTTTCACAGCCAATCCTTACTTCGTTTGTTGTGGTAATTCGTCTTTATAAAGCCCACGTCGATATGCCCAAGCGACCATCAAGGCACCAATGATCACCATTGGTAGAGACAAGATTTGCCCCATAGAGATAAACCCGCCAAAGAGGCCCAAATGCGCATCAGGCTCACGTACGTACTCGACCAAGAAACGGAAGGTACCATAACCGGCAAGGAAGAGCCCTGATACAGCGCCAAGCGGACGCGGCTTTTTAATAAACCAGTTGAGAATAAAGAACAGCACTATGCCTTCGAGCAGCATTTCGTATAACTGAGACGGGTGACGCGGCAGTGGACCACCATTTGGGAAGACAAACGCCCAAGGCACATCCGTCACACGCCCCCACAGCTCGCTGTTCATAAAATTACCTAAACGGCCCATACCGAGACCAAACGGCACCAGCGGGGCGATGAAGTCGGCCACACCGAAGAAGGTTCGACCGTTCTTTTTCGCGTACCAGAACATCGCGCTAATGACTCCCAGCAGGCCACCGTGGAATGACATACCGCCGGTCCATACTTTAAACAGATAGAGCGGGTCTTGAAGGAAGAGGTCAAAGTTGTAAAACAGCACATAGCCAACTCGGCCACCAATGACCACACCGAGAAAACCAGCAAACAGCAAATCGGACACCTGCTCTCGTGTCCAGCCACTGCCGGGCTTATCTGCGCGGCGGTTCGCTAGCCAAAGAGCAAAAGCAAATCCCACCAAGTACATTAAACCGTACCAACGGATAGAGAGTGGGCCAATGGAGAGTAATACCGGATCAATATTTGGAAAGTCTAGATATCCCTGGGACATAGGAGAGATTCTCTTGTGGTGTTCAATGAGTTCAAGATAGAAGTTGAGAGTGCGTCACAGTAGCATAGTTCCCGCAACGAACATTAAAAACAGTGCAAATATTTTTTTCAGCCTCGTGGTTGGCATACTGGTCGCTAATGTCGCACCAAAACGAGTGGTCAACATTGAGGTGGAGGCGATCGCCACTAAGGCAGGTAGATAGACATAGCCGAGGCTGCCCACGGGCAGCGCTTGTGCCTGCATGCCGTTAAGAATAAACCCCAACATGCCCGAGATGGCTAACACACAACCACAGACCGATGACGACCCGACCGCTTTTCTCATTTCAATCCCATGACGATTGAGAAACGGTACCGACAACGACCCACCACCAATCCCGGCCAGACTCGACACCACACCAATTCCCATCCCCGTCGAGAGCGTTGCCGCGTGCCCCGGCATTTCTCTCGTTTGAGTCGCTTTGAGAGAAAACAGCATTTGCAAAGAGAGCATCAGAACAATGCCTCCAAACACTTTGGGTAAGTAAGCGGCCGGTATCCACTCTGCGACGTGCGCGCCAAGAAAGCCGCCAATCACCACACCGGGCATCAACCATTTGATGACGAACATATCGACATTACCCAATTTAAAGTGGTTGAGGGCCGATGAGCCGGAAGTGATGATAATCGACGCAAGCGAGGTCGCGAGGGCCATGTGCATGGCGATATCAGGATCAATCCCCGCCAACGGGAGTAAGAAAAGCAACGAGGGGACGACAATCAAACCGCCGCCAATGCCAAGTAAGCCCGCCATCATGCCGACAAAGGCACCGAGTACCAGCAATAAGCCAAGAAATACTACAAACACTGCCTATCCTATCGTTTACCTGCGCGAATAAAGCCGGCAAAACCTTTCTGCTCAAAAAAGGCCTGCATCATAGCATAGATGTCTTTTCCATAAGCTTGTGACAGCGCATTTTGCGCCAAATGTTGCAGCTCATCGACTTGAGTATGTCTGAGGAGATATTTGATCTTAGCGACATTCGAGGTATTCATACTCAGGCTTCGATACCCCAACCCCACCATCAACATCGCCCCGATCGGATCGCCCGCCAACTCACCACAGATGCACACCGGAATGCCTAACTCATCGCAGGTACGGCGAATGTGATCCAGAGCCATCACCACCGATGGATGCATAGATTCGTAGACATCGGCCACGCGTGAGTTATTGCGATCCACCGCCAACAGGTATTGAGTTAAGTCGTTCGTCCCGATAGAGACAAAATCGACTTTCTCAGCAATCATCGGAAGCAGATAAATCATCGAAGGCACTTCAATCATGACGCCAATTTGCGGCATGCTCAGTCGCTCATCGAGCAGTTTGACTTCTTGATAAGCCCGCTCAATCAGCGTGATGGCATCATCCAACTCCTGCGCCCCTGATACCATTGGCAGCAAAATACTTAAGTTATGATGCGTCGTGCTCGCGCGTAGCATCGCGCGTATCTGCATCAAGAAAATATCGGGATGATCTAAGGTAAAACGGATGCCGCGCCAACCAAGAAATGGATTGTCCTCTTCAATCGGCAGATAGGGTAAGGCTTTATCCCCGCCGATATCAAGCGTGCGCATCACCACTCGTTTATCTGGATAACTATTGAGTACCGCTTGATACTGCTGGGTTTGCTCTTCTTCCGAGGGAAACCGGTGCTGAAGCAAAAAAGAAATTTCGGTTCGATAGAGGCCAACCCCATCAACGCCCTGATTGATGGCAATGTTGGTGTCTGCGCTCAGACCAGCATTGAGCATCACTTCCACTCGTTCACCATCCTGAGTGCAAGCCGGAGCTTGAATGGTCTGATTGACCAAGTTAGACAGCTCCGCCTCTTCGTTGACCAGCGCGCGATACTCTCTCAGTAACTGTTTACTCGGTGAAATCAGAATCTTACCGCTGTAACCGTCGACAATCCCCTGCTTACCATTGATCGCTTTGAGATTGAGGTTTACGCCCATCACGGCCGGAATACCGAGCGCACGCGACAAAATCGCAGCGTGCGAGTTCGCCGCGCCCTCTAAGGCAATCACCGCCAGTAACTTGTCTTTAGGGATAGAGGCGAGCAAAGAAGCGGTCAGTTCACGCACCACGAGGATGATTGGGCGCTCAATCAATTGCTGCTCTTTGTCGGTATTGTGCAAGAAAAACAGTAAACGTTGACCCAGCTCGCGAATGTCTTGCGCCCTTTCTCGTAGATAGAGATCCGACATGCGGGCAAAACGGTTCGAGTAGGATTCGACCACTTGTCTCAACGCCCAGTCAGCTCTATCGCCTTTTTGGATTTGCGACTTGAGATCTTTGCGCAACATGGGGTCGTTAAGCAAGTGGGTAAAGAGGTCAAAAATGGCTAAAGCGTCTTTGTTGATTTCACTATCGAGCTTTTTACGCATACGACGAAAATCGCCGAGCGCTTCTTCAATCGCCAGTAAGAGCCACTCTTGCTCTCGTTCGATATCCAGTGTAGAAGCTGGATACACCTCAGATAACTCTGGCTGAGTATCGTCCCACCAGAACTCACCAATGGCCACACCACTTGAGGCAGGCAGCCCTCGAATCGCTTGCTGCTTTTTCTCTAATCGCCAATGACCTTGGGTTTGAGCATGGGCAATAATCACCGCAAGCTGCGCCGCTAGGGTAACAAGGAAGGACTCCTCCATTTCGTCAAACTGACGCGGCGTCTTTTGCTGCACCACCAAAACACCCAACACTTGCTTACGGTGGATAATCGGTGTGCCAAGAAAGCTGTGATAAATCTCTTCACCCAGCTCGGAGAAGTATTTGAAATCCGGATGTTTGGAGGCTTCAGCGAGGTTGAGCGGCTCAGCACTGCGCTTGACCAAACCTACCAAGCCCTCTTCAAAGCGGATATGGATTTTATCCCCTTTAAAGCGCAGACCTTGAGTCGCCATCAGCTCAAGGCGCTGCATTTCTTCATTTGCAAGATAGACAGTACAACACTCCGTACTCATCGCGTTGCACGTTTGCTTAACCAATACATCTAAGGCCTGATGCACATCATCGACCTTAGAAACTTGTTCAACTATTTCCCTTAGTTGAGACAGCATGTCTATCCTCTTTTGTGTTTACGTTTGCCTTTCGTCCTGCGTTCTTTGAACGGCATTGCCATCGAGGCGAACTCTTTCATTGCGCGGCGATACACATCACGCTTGAAAGAAACCACTTGTCGCACCGGATACCAATAACTTACCCAACGCCAACCATCAAATTCAGGGGAACTCCCGTGCTGCATATTGATCTTTGCTTCATCACAATCTAGCCGCAGGAGGAACCATTTCTGTTTTTGCCCGATACAAACAGGTTTTGAGTCCCATCGAACCAGCCGTTTAGGTAGTTTATACCTTAACCAATGACGACTCGTTGCCACTATGGTGACATCACTCTTTGTTAAACCCACTTCTTCATACAGTTCCCGATACATTGCTTGCTCGGGAGTCTCACCGTCGTCAATTCCCCCTTGAGGAAACTGCCAAGAATGTTGTCCGTATCGTTTAGCCCAGAATACCTGACCATGGTTGTTACAGATTACAATTCCCACATTTAAGCGGTAACCATCGCCATCTATCACTGGCCACCCTCTAGTAAAATCTTTTATTACAGTGATTTTTCCACATATCCCCAATCGGAGCAAACTTCCTATTGTGACTCACACTCAATTTATGGCGTCACGCACCTACTCTGCATATTTTTCGGTCAACCCTACAGTTATTCACACAGTTGTGAGACATGGCCCACATTTATTCACCTTTTCTGTGTATAACTATGTGAAGAATCTCGGTTCAACTGATCATTTTCCCGCCAAGTCTCACCTAGCAAAATAAAACAGAAAGAACGCTACGCCACAAAATCATTTAAAAACAATATAATAGAAGAAGACAACTTATTACCAATCCCTTTTTATCTGACATATTTCACGCACAACACAGATCGGTTAAAGATCCACCACAGGACACTTTATCCACACAGGCAAGGTGTAAAATAACAACAACCGCAGAAATCAAGCCTAAAATAGCCCTAAAACCCCTGTTAATTGATCCAGATATTAAAAATATTGCTTAGTGGCGATGAAATTCTGTGGATAAGTCTATTTAGTAGGATCTTTCACCACTTGGGATCCCAAGCAAGATTTCATCGCTCGAATGGATTCGATACAATGGCTCACCGACCTTAAGGAATCGTATTGATGAAACCAGCCCCACACTCCGAGCAAGAACTGTTTGAACGAGCTAGCCAAATCGCAGGGCTCACCTTTGCAGAACTCGCCCAGGAAGCCCAGATGACGGTGCCGGCAAATCTACAGCGTGACAAAGGCTGGGTCGGTCAATTACTGGAATGGCATTTAGGCGCTACCGCAGGCAGCAAACCACAGCAAGACTTTGAGCATCTCGGGATTGAACTTAAGACCATTCCCATCAGTTATAGCGGTAAGCCACTGGAAACCACCTTTGTTTGTGTCGCCCCTTTAACGGGAGTGCATGGTTTAACATGGGAAAACAGCCACGTCAGAAACAAGTTATCACGGGTACTGTGGGTGCCGGTTGAGGGGGAACGAGAAATTCCACTGCCAGAGCGGCGTGTTGGCTCCCCGCTTTTGTGGTCGCCAAGTGTCGAAGAAGAACGTCAATTGCGAGCGGACTGGGAAGAGCTGATGGAGATGATCGTACTTGGCCAAGTCAGCCACATTACCGCTAAGCACGGTGAAGTCCTGCAAATCAGACCGAAAGCCGCCAACAGTCGAGTCTCAACCGACGCCTACGGCGCAACAGGAAAACGCATCAAGACGCTACCTCGCGGCTTTTACTTGCGTACGCAATTTACCGCCAACATACTCGCTCGTCATTTTATTTAGCGCCAGCTCAATGCGTCGTGAGCGACAACGCCACATCGTGAAAACGAGGTCCACTGCCCGAGCCACACTCATCATAGGTGTTGTGCAATCTTAAGTAGGCGCGCTCAACACCGAGTTTCAACAGCGCCTCTCTTACCTGCTCTATCGAATCAAAATGAAGGGGTTCTTCTCCTTCTCTGATGGGTTCGAGCTTATGCTTGTATTCCACCGCTAACAAGTATTGCGATACATCGGAACATCCGATAACGAATACCTTGGGCGGCTGATAACTCTCTTTGTGATCGCCGTGAATCCATTTATCTAACTGAACTTTTTGCATCGCGCACCTTCATCCCTTAAAAACCTGGATCTCTTAAAGATAGTCAAGACGCAGAATTTTGCGAAATTGTTAATAAACCCTATATCCACCAGCCACACCTTGCCCTATATTGGAGTTATCTCCACTGGAAACTAGGAAGGTTCATGCAATACAACAAGTTACCGCACTCATCTCTCGAAGTCAGTCAGATTGCTCTTGGAACCATGACCTTTGGTGAACAAAACACAGAGCAAGACGCATTCAGTCAGCTAGATTATGCCTTAGAGCGTGGCGTCAACTTTATTGATACCGCCGAAATGTACCCGGTACCGCCCAAAGCGCAAAGCCAGGGGTTAACCGAAACCTATATTGGCAACTGGCTCAAAAAATCAGGTAAGCGTGAGAAAGTCATTTTAGCGACCAAAGTCGCCGGTCCACGTAGCGTGCCTTATATCCGTGACAACATGAGGCTCGACTGGCGTAACATTCACCAAGCCATTGATGATAGCTTGCAGCGTTTGCAAACCGACTATGTCGACCTGTATCAAATCCACTGGCCTCAGCGTCAGACGAACTGTTTCGGTCAGCTTAATTATCCTTATCCGGATCAGCAGCAGGAAGTCACCCTGATCGAAACCCTAGAAGCCTTGGCGGAATTGGTCCGTGCAGGAAAAGTACGCTATATCGGCGTCTCTAACGAAACTCCTTGGGGAGTGATGTCGCTGCTCAAACTCGCAGAGAAGCATGAGTTGCCACGGATCGTTTCGATTCAAAACCCCTACAATTTACTTAATCGCAGCTTTGAAGTCGGGCTTTCTGAAATCAGCCATTTCGAAGGCGTGCAACTTCTGGCCTATTCCCCGCTCGCCTTTGGCTGTTTGAGTGGTAAATACCTTGATGGTGCCAAACCCACAGGCGCCCGTTGCAGCTTGTACGAACGCTTTGTGCGCTACTTTACGCCACAAGGGATCGCCGCCACACAGGCGTACGTCTCGCTGGCGCGTGAACATGGGCTGGATCCCGCGCAGATGGCATTGGCTTTCGTCAATCAAAGACCGTTTGTCGCCTCCAATATTATCGGTGCCACCAGCCTGACACAGTTGAAATCCAATATTGACAGTCTCGATATCACTTTAAGCCCTGAACTGCTTGATGGCTTGCAAGCGATTGGTATTCAATATTCCAACCCTTGCCCATAAGGGCGTATTCACCACACTGGCGTACAAACGTAAAAACCGACCTTCACGGTCGGTTTTTTGCTCAGTTTTAGGGGCTGACGGTCATCAACACCAGCCCCTAACGTTACGTCGGTATTCGCGTACTCAGCACACGACGAAGATGACGAATACGGCGCTCGGCTTTGACGTGGGCAGGTTCACTGAGGCCAATCGGACGACCATCGCTTTCCAAACCAATATCTCTTAGCAGGTGCGCGTTCTCCCATGGGATGTGGTGCGCACTGCGTCTGATTTTTCGTTTCCAAGCTCGCTCTTCTCGGCTCAAGTCCGCTTTAACAAGTAGGGTGGCAAGTTTTAGATATACAGAATGACTCATGAGAAATCTCCAGTCTAAACGTTGCTGGGGAAACACATGGAAGCAAAAATGAGGAAAGAGTCGTGTGATCCATCACTTTTAATTCGCTGCATTTCCGCAGCCAATTAAAAGAAAAAGGATACGGATACGTTATTGTGTGCGGGCCGGTTTTCGGGCGATATCAGACATAGATAGGGTGTGAGACCAATCTGTCATGATCATCGCGGCGCTAACGGCGTCAGAGGCACAAAGGGTAAACACGGGTGTCATGATGAAATGTGTCATTGTGCGCCTCCTAGCAAAAATAAAGAATCCGTTGGGTGTGTAGAGCGTTGAGCTCATGGTTAAATTCTAACCACCAAGGATGATTAATCAACCGATTTATTAATGGAAAGTTAAAAACACGTTTTTCAACTGAATCATGTTTTTATTCTCCCTGAATATAAGATATTCAAACTGTGAATATCTTATAGATGGCAGATCCTGTTGAGCCAATAGCAAAAAGCCATGCAATCGAAGCATGGCTTTTTATTTACAAAACAATCAATTAAACAGTCGCGTCACTGATCAAATTATGTTTGTTTAACAAACGATACATAGTGGCACGCGATACACCCAATTCTTTGGCCGCCATCGACACTTGTCCCGAATGGGATTCAAGCACCAACAACAGCGCATCGCGCTCACTTCGCTCACGGATACTTTTCAAACTTCGTTTACCGTCGGTGCGTTTAGGGAGATCCAATTGCTGATCGTCTAGCATCACACTGTCGGACATCAGCACCACGCGCTTAATCTGGTTCATCAGCTCCCGCACGTTACCAGGCCAATGGTAACGAGTGAGCTCTCGCAACGCCTCTTCAGTAAAACTGCGCGCTTGGGCGTTGTATTCCTTAGAGTACTCCTGCAAGAAATGACGCGCCAAAATCGCAATGTCCCCAGCACGCTCTTTTAAACTCGGAACGTTGATACGCAGCACATTGATGTAATGATAAAGCTCCTCATTGAAGTCTCCATCAATCAAAGCTTTCTCAATATCCGCTGAGTTCGCCGCAAGAATCCTCACATCGACTTCTTTTGGGCCCTCTCTGGTTTCTATCGTCCCCTCTTGCAAGAATCGCAGTAAGTTCACTTGCTGAGATTTGGGCAAGGTGAGAATGTCGTTCAACAACACGGTTCCGCCATGGGCTTTTTCCAGCAAACAAGGCTCATCACTGTCATGACGTTGAAGACCAAACAGATCGCTTTCAATCCGACTCTCCGACATGGCTCGACAATTGACGGAAACAAACTCTTTGTTGGCTCTTGAGGAGGTCTTGTGTACCGCTCTGGCCACCGTTTCTTTGCCCGTACCACTTTCACCGTAAATCAGAATGCTGACATCGGTAGGCCCGATGCGTTTAATCTGATCGCGTAGGCGTTTGACTGGAATAGAGTCACCAATCAGCCCCATATCACTATTGTTGCCGTAGTAAGGCCATACCTTCTGCTCAAGCTTAAGCATCCCTAACTGGTGACCTATGGTGCTGAGCAGTTGCGCATCAGGGATCGGAGCGGTGAAAAAATCAATACAGAAGTTGACGATAAACTGACAGATGGTGTCGGAGCTCAGCTGTGACTCACGAATAAAGGCGAGCCAACGTACCTGCTTATGATTACTCACCAAATTCGCAATGCCATTGAGACTAAACTCATCATGACTTAAATCGACAATACCGATACAAGGTCCGGTTTCGTTGAACAGACTATCGGCTTTTCTTAAATCCGCGACTTGGGTACACCGCCAGCCAACTTGTTCCAGCACTGACAACCAGGGCTCATACGTTCCTCCTACGACCACTAACGATCCCGGAACGGAATCCATGCGGAATTGATTTCCCATGACGCTATTCCTTATCACTATTATTCTACTACTGTGCCACTGCTATCGGCGGTTTCGCCAGCGGTGAGTAAGGCTGGATGGCAAATATATAAGAGGAACAATCTCACCCCTTAAGACCATTCAAATAACACCCACTCATCGAAAATGCGACACTGGTTAGTTACATTATAGAGACTCTCGCAGAGTGTCTGTCTTAATGTTAAGACTATTCAGATAATGCCACATCTTACATATGAGCTTGAGATACAGATCTAAAAAACATTCACATAATTTATTACTCTTTCTCTTTTCACCTTAGCCAGACATAAAAAAACCACCCGAAGGTGGTTTTTACCGTCAATCGCGTATCCGATTAAGATTGCGCTTGCGGACGCATGGCTGGGAACAGAATCACGTCACGAATCGTGTGCGTGTTGGTAAACAGCATCGCTAGGCGATCAATACCAATCCCTTGGCCCGCTGTGGGTGGCAAGCCGTGCTCAAGTGCCGTGATGTAGTCTGCATCGTAATACATGGCTTCATCGTCACCAGCATCTTTCGCGTCCACTTGCGCTTTAAAGCGTGCGTCTTGGTCTTCTGCATCGTTAAGCTCAGAGAAACCGTTCGCCACTTCACGGCCGCCAATAAAGAACTCGAAACGATCAGTAAAGAACGGATTGTCATCGCTACGGCGAGCCAGAGGCGAAATATCCGCCGGGTAACCGGTAATAAAGGTTGGCTGAATCAGTTGAGGTTCAGCCGTTTCACCGAAGATCTCTTCAAGTAGCTGACCACACGTCCAGAACGGTTCCACGTCAACATGAACAGATTTAGCAATCGCGACCATTTTCTCGCGATCTTGCAAGTCCGCTTCTGTTAGTGCTTGGATCTCAGCGTGATCTGGGTTGTAGTGCTTGATAGCTTCAAACATACTCATACGAGCGTACGTACCACCAAACTCTACCGTCTCATCACCGTAAGGCATAGAAGTAGAACCAAGAACATCCATTGCCACTGTGCTGAGCATCTCTTCAGTGAGATCCATCAGATCTTTATAGTCAGAGTACGCTTGGTAGAATTCCATCATGGTGAATTCTGGGTTGTGACGTGGCGATAGACCTTCGTTACGGAAGTTACGGTTGATCTCAAATACGCGATCAAAACCGCCCACAACGAGACGCTTCAAGTATAGCTCTGGCGCCACACGTAGGTACATGTCGATATCCAACGCATTGTGGTGCGTCACGAATGGACGAGCGGTCGCACCACCAGGGATGACGTGCATCATTGGCGTTTCTACTTCGAGGTAGCCTTTTGAGCTCATGAAGTTCCGGATCGCAGAAACAAGTTTAGAGCGAATGATAAACGCTTGGCGTGAATCTTCATTGACAATCAGGTCAACGTAACGCTGGCGGTAACGCATCTCTTGGTCAGTCAGGCCGTGGAATTTCTCTGGCAGTGGACGAAGCGCCTTGGTCAGCAATTCGTACTCTTCCATATTTACGTAAAGATCGCCTTTACCGGATTTATGCAGCGCACCTTTGACACCGATGATGTCACCGATATCCAAGCCTTGGTATTGCTCTTTAAGGTGCTTTTGTACGTCTTTTGCCGCATACGCTTGAATACGGCCAGATGTCTCTTGAATCACAAGGAACGGACCACGCTTAGCCATAATACGGCCGGCAATCGCCACCACGTGGTTGAGCGCTTCTAGCTCTTCCTTGCTCTTCTCACCGAACTCTTTTTGTAGATCGCCCGCTAGTGCATCACGACGGAAGTCATTAGGATGGCCATTTGCCTTGCAGCTCTTGCGGATAGCGTCCAGCTTCGCGCGGCGCTCAGCAATCAGCTTGTTTTCTTCAGGTGAAAGGACGTCTTGTTGATTTTCGTTTTGAACAGCATCAGTCATTTTCGATGTATCCTGTTTCGTTTCTGAGTGTCGGTGAAAAGCTTACAGGCCTGATTTCAGGCTAGCTTCAATAAATTTGTCTAGATCGCCATCCAGTACCGCTTGTGTATTGCGGTTTTCTACCCCGGTACGCAGATCTTTAATGCGCGAGTCATCTAGGACGTAAGAACGAATCTGGCTGCCCCAACCAATGTCAGACTTCGCGTCTTCGTTGGCCTGCTTCTCTGCATTCTGCTTTTGAATCTCAAGTTCAAAGAGCTTAGCGCGCAACTGCTTCATCGCCTGATCTTTGTTCTTGTGCTGAGAGCGATCGTTCTGACATTGCACGACCGTGTTGGTGGGTACGTGAGTAATACGTACCGCCGATTCGGTGGTGTTAACGTGCTGACCACCCGCGCCGGACGCACGGTACACGTCAATGCGCAAATCCGCAGGGTTAATGTCGATATCGATGTTGTCATCAATCTCTGGGTAGATAAACGCAGAAGCAAACGAAGTATGGCGGCGGCCGCTAGAGTCAAACGGTGATTTACGGACTAGACGATGCACGCCAGTTTCGGTGCGAAGCCAACCATAGGCATACTCGCCAGAGATTTTCACCGTCGCGCCTTTCAAGCCCGCCACTTCACCCTCTGACACTTCGATCACTTCGGTTTTGAAGCCTTTGGCTTCTGCCCAACGCAAGTACATACGCAGCATCATCGACGTCCAGTCTTGCGCTTCGGTACCGCCCGAGCCAGATTGCAGGTCGATATAGCAATCAGACGCATCGTGATCGCCAGAGAACATACGACGGAATTCAAGCTGTTCAAGCTTCGCTTCTAGTTCCGCAAGCTCGGGCTCGATTTCATCGAAAGTTTCTTGATCGTCTTCTTCGACCGCAAGCTCAAGTAAACCATCAACGTCTTCAACCCCTTGGTCGAGCTGATCAATGGTTTCCACGACAGCTTCTAACGCCGCACGCTCTTTACCTAACGCTTGTGCGCGCTCAGGTTCGTTCCAGACATCTGGTTGTTCCAGTTCTGCGTTGACTTCTTCTAGACGCTCTTTTTTGGCGTCATAGTCAAAGATACCCCCTCAGGACTAAAGTGCGCTGAGACACGTCCTGTAAGCGGTTTTTAATTGGATTGATTTCAAACATGTTTGCTCAACATTGATGAGTAGAATTTAACCGAAGAATTGTACTGAAAAGTGTGACGAAGATACAGGAATTTTTTGAACAGGACTGGCACTGGACCAGAAACAACAATCCCTTGTCACACAGGGTATGACAAGGGATTCAGCGCAAAGAAATACGAGCGGTTAGGCGTTGTCTTGTGCCAGTGACGTTTGCTCAGATTGGCCGATGAACATCATGCACACCATCGTCGCCGCCGTTGGCAGCAACCAGCCCATGCCGACATCAAAAAGCGGCAACATGCTCAGTGCTGACATATCCAATCCAGCCACCTTAGCGGCATCAATAAGCGCAAACAGCAAAGCAACAAGAATCACCACACGATATGCCATAGCTGGATTCGCGAGCTTGCTACGCATAAAGGTCAACGCAATCAGAGCAATAGCAACCGGGTATAGCGCAAACAGCACAGGTACTGAAAGGGCAATCAGTTGTGCCAGGCCGACGTTCGCCACCACAGCACACGCCACACCATTAATGATCACCCACTGCTTATAAGAGAGCGGAGTGAGCGAGCTGAAATAGTCAGAACACGCAGAGATAAGGCCGATCGCCGTCGTCAAACACGCCAGCAACACGATGACAGAGAGAACCACTTGACCGTACGGACCAAACAGCGCTTGAACATACAAGCTTAACACTACACCACCATTGTCCGCTCCTGCTGCAACTGCAGAACTGGTCGCGCCGAGGTAGAAGAGTGAGATATAAACAAACGCAAGTCCCACAGCGGCAATGCAGGCTGCACTGATCAGGTATTTTGAGGTCGCTTTTTGTGAAGTGATGCCTTTTTGGCGCAGCGCATCAACAATCAACACCCCAAACATCAAGGCGCCAAAGGTATCCATGGTGTTATAGCCTTCCAGAAATCCTTTTTGCAATGGGTGAGTTAAATACTCACCTTGCGCCGCTAAAATCTCGCCTTGAGGAGCAATAAAGACCGCACCGGCCAAGACAATCAGGCCAATAAACAGCGCCGGCGTCAGCACTTTACCAATCACATCAATCAGTTTGCCTTGAGACCAAGCAAAGAACACCGCAACCGCAAAAAAGAGAATGGAGAACATGGTCAACTGCATTTGCGCGGCGTCAGCCAAGAAGGGTTTGATCGCCATCTCGTAGGCAACCAAACCAGTACGAGGAGCCGCGAACGCTGGGCCGATAATGACGAAAATCAGTACCGCCATCACCACAGCAGCGCGCTTTGGCAAATGCTCTGTCAGATGATCCCATGAACCACCGGCTACGGCGATCGCAATGATCGTTGCCAGTGGCAAACCGACAGCCGTCGCGAGAAAACCCATCATTGCAGGGAACACATTGTCGCCTGCAAACTGACCGGCAATCGGTGGAAAGATGATGTTACCCGCACCTAAAAAAAACGCGAACAGCATGAAGCCGAGCGCAAGAATATCTGTGATTTTTAAACTCTGATTCACGAGAGAACCTTCTTATACTTCTATTCCCAATGCGACTATGACGGCAGTATCGAGTAAACTCGGCTACCCCATAACCTGATGGGAGATATCGATGTTGTGAATGGAGAGTGATGTCATTGACCCACTCCATCTTTAAAATAAGGCGCGCATGATGAACAAACCGTGTCGCTTTCGCAACCGAATGGCGAAAAACACCATATAAATTTAGAGTACACTCAGATATACAGCAGTAATCACTAGTTGAAGAGTAAAAATTGGATTTTAATACCAATCAAAATCACCAGCAGCACCGCAGCAAGAAGAACGAAAAACCATACACATCATTAACAACCACTGAAGTCACCACCATAACATTCAATGACAACATAAGATTCCAATGACCATCAAAGCCACTAAAGCGTTTTCATTTAAACAGTTTTCTATTCAGTCTGGACAATCGGGGATGCCGGTCAGTACCGATGGTGTCATGCTCGGCGCGTGGGCGCAGATAGAGCACGCACATCAAATACTCGATATCGGCACTGGAACGGGGCTATTAGCCTTGATGTGCGCTCAGCGCAACCCAGATGCACAGATATGCGCGATAGATATTGACCATCACGCCATTTGCGCCGCTCAAAGTAATTTCAGCGCCAGTCCGTGGAACAGCAGATTACGTCTTCTTCAAGGTGATATCCTCAGCGCCGAACTCCCAGACTCTTTTGACGCGATTATTTGTAATCCGCCCTATTTCACCACTGGCGAGTCTGCCAAAGCGCCCGCTCGCGCCATCGCAAGGCATGCCGATACATTGGCACACGAACCTTTATTGCGACGATGTCAGCAACTGCTCGCGCCTCTTGGCACCGCCAGTTTCATCTTGCCTCAAGTGGAAGGGGAAGCGTTTATCGAGTTAGCGCAGAATATGGGTTGGTCGTTAAGAAGGCGGTGTGAAGTACGCACCACAGCCACTAAACCCGTCAGTCGCCTGATGTTTGAACTGCAACACACCGCAGGTGAGTGCCAGTCTCAATCACTGCTGATCCATGACGGAGCTGAGTACAGCGAAGATTTTGTCTCCCTGACGAGAGCGTTTTATTTAAAGATGCCGTAATTAAGGTGTGATCCTTATCACCAAAGACACTATACTATGCGACCTTTGTTATCCCTGAGGCCAAAATAGAGGGATAAAAACCATTTCGTGCGCTTGTGGAGAGACCAGAGTGATCAAAAATTTTGCCGAACTTGAGCTAGACAACAATCTACTCGAAGCCATCGAAGAGATGGGTTACAGCCGCCCAACCCAGATTCAGGCGGAAGCAATTCCACACGCCCTTGATGGTCGAGATATTCTCGCGTCTGCGCCCACAGGAACAGGTAAAACAGCGGCGTTCGTGCTACCCGCTCTGCAATATTTGCAAGATTTCCCACGCCGTAAACCTGGGCCTGCACGCGTGCTGATCTTAACGCCGACACGTGAACTGGCAATGCAAGTGGCAGATCAAGCGCGCGCTTTAGCAAAAAACACCAATCTCAACATCTTCACCATTACTGGTGGCGTTCAATATGAAGAGCACGCCGACATTTTGAAAAAGACCCAAGATATCGTTGTGGCAACCCCGGGCCGCTTAATGGAATACATCAATGCGGAGCGATTTGATTGTCGAGCAATTGAATGGTTAATCCTCGATGAAGCTGACCGAATGCTCGACATGGGCTTTGGTCCAACGGTTGACCGCCTTTCAAATGAATGTCGTTGGCGTAAACAAACTCTGCTCTTTTCTGCCACGCTCGAAGGCCGAGGTGTGGAAGGTTTCACTACTGATCTATTGACGAATCCAGCAGAAATTGATGCCGAGCCATCACGCCGCGAACGTAAGAAAATCGCTCAGTGGTATCACCGTGCGGATGATATGGAGCACAAACTAGCGCTACTCAAAACCATTATCACCGAGCAAGCTCAACGTAGCATCATCTTCTTAAAAACCCGCGAACGTTTGGCGGACTTACGTGGCGAACTGGAAAAAGCGCAGATCCCTTGTGCGTGGATCCAAGGCGAAATGCCACAAGATCGCCGCAACAACGCCATTGCGCGATTCCGCGATGGCACGGTCAACGTACTGCTCGCCACCGACGTCGCCGCGCGTGGTATTGACCTTCCGGATGTCAGCCATGTGATCAACTTTGACTTGCCACGCAGCGCAGATGTTTACCTGCACCGCATTGGCCGTACCGCACGTGCAGGCAAGAAAGGCAACGCAGTCTCACTGGTAGAAGCGCACGATCAACCCATGATGGATCGCGTCGCTCGCTACGTGAAAGAAGAGATCAAAGAGCGCTTTATTAAAGAATTACGTCCAAAACACAAAAAACCGGTGTTTAAGAAAAAGAACAAGAAAAAAGACGACAAGAAGAAAAGCCTGACTAAAACGAAGAAAAAGAGCGCCAGCAAGAAAAAGTAAGGCTATCGCTTAGATATACGGAAAAAGGGTTGATGTGTATGCATCAACCCTTTTTTATCGTCTGCCTTCAAGGCTCTGCGCGATGAAAGACGCTGATTACCTCAGCGACTTTTTCCAGTCTCAAGGCGTGGTATTAGTGTTCACGAGTGGCATGGAACTCAACATCCGGGAAGCGCTCTTTGGCCAGGTTCAGATTAACCATGGTTGGTGCGATGTAAGTTAAGTTGTCACCGCCATCGAGGGCTAAGTTGACTTGGTTCTTGCGCTGGAACTCGTCGAGCTTCTTACCATCTTCACACTCAACCCAACGTGCAGTCGCCACGTTAACCCCTTCGTAAATCGCTTCCACGTTGTATTCCGCTTTCAAGCGCGCAACCACCACATCAAACTGAAGGACACCGACGGCGCCTACAATCAAGTCGTTGTTCTGCAAAGGTCTAAATACCTGCACGGCCCCTTCTTCTGAAAGCTGCACTAAGCCTTTGAGCAACTGCTTTTGCTTAAGAGGATCTTTCAAGCGAATACGACGGAACAACTCAGGAGCGAAGTTTGGAATACCCGAGAACTTCAGTGCTTCACCTTGAGTAAAGGTATCACCAATCTGGATGGTGCCGTGGTTATGGAGACCGATGATGTCACCTGCGTAGGCGTTTTCAGCGCGAGAACGATCGCCCGCCATGAACGTCACCGCATCAGAGATGTTCACTTGCTTACCAAGACGAACGTGGTTCATCTTCATACCTTGCTTGTATGTCCCCGACACGATACGCATAAAGGCGATGCGGTCACGGTGTTTCGGGTCCATATTGGCTTGGATTTTAAACACAAATCCACTGAAGTTCTCTTCTGACGCCTCAACTTTACGCTCATTGGCGTCACGCGGCATTGGTGCCGGAGCCCACTCAGTCAGGCCATCAAGCATATGATCAACGCCGAAGTTACCTAATGCGGTACCGAAGTACACAGGCGTCAATTCACCGGCAAGGAACAGCTCTTGATCAAACTCAGGACAAGCACCAATGACCAATTCGAGCTCTTCACGCAGTTGCTCCGCCAATTCGCTGCCGACAGCTGCGTCTAGCTCTGGGTTATCCAACCCTTTGATGATGCGCTGCTCTTGAATCGTGTGGCCTTGGCCTGTTGCGTAAAGAATCGTTTCGTCACGGTGAATATGGTAAACACCCTTAAACTCTTTACCGCAGCCAATCGGCCATGAGATTGGCGCGCACGCCATATTCAGTTCGCTTTCGACCTCATCCAGCAACTCCATAGGATCACGGATATCACGATCAAGCTTGTTCATGAAGGTCACGATTGGGGTATCACGTAAACGCGTCACTTCCATCAGCTTGCGGGTACGATCTTCGACACCTTTCGCGGCATCAATCACCATCAGACATGAGTCAACAGCGGTCAGCGTACGGTAGGTATCTTCCGAGAAATCTTCGTGCCCTGGGGTATCGAGAAGGTTGACCAAGCATTCGTTGTACGGGAACTGCATCACAGAGGTGGTCACCGAGATGCCACGCTCTTTTTCCATCTCCATCCAGTCTGATTTGGCATGCTGAGCGGAGCCGCGTCCTTTCACCGTACCGGCGGTCTGAATGGCGCGTCCGAACAACAACACTTTTTCAGTAATGGTGGTTTTACCCGCATCGGGGTGCGAGATGATCGCGAATGTTCTACGTTTAGACACTTCGCTTAGAAATGGGGTATTTGACATGAACAGGTCTTCTTAACTATCTGTAAGCCGTTTTTCTCGGTCATACCGAGCCTAAACCACTCTGGGTTCGATTCTATTTTGCGCGGTATTCTCGCTTATATTGATGCAATCAGCAACTTCATACAAAAAGATGAATTGAAAAGTCACGCTTTTCGTCGATAGATTAGATTATCAATAAATATGAGCTATAACTTAAGAAGTACATCTCACAAGTAGAAGCTATGTCCGAGACTATAAAGATCAATTCGTTAGCCATCCGCCAAGCAAAAACGGTGTTTTTGGTATCTGTCCTGCTGGGCGTCTGCTTCAGCTTGTATCAGATTTTTGTTGATGTATCGAAAGAGCAGCAACGTATCGAAGATCACTATCAGTTCAAGTTGCTGCAAAATTACTCTAATGCGAGTCAAGCGGCCTATCATCTTAACCAGTTGTTGGCCGAGCAAGTGGCCTCAACGCTGATGATGGATAACGCCATCTACCGTGTGGAAATCATCGATGACTTTGGCGATACCCTGACCCGTAATGAGCGCAGCGTGACACGCCAAGGGGATTTTGCTGAACTGGTGGCGACTTATCTCACGCCGACATCGCCGGTCTATCAGACCGATCTCCATCAGCCAAACTCTCATGTTGTGGTAGGCTCACTCAGCTTCTCCGTGAACGGCATCAGCATTGCGCGCGAGTTTATCGCCAAAACCAGCAAAATCTTACTGTTTGATTTGCTGCGCAATATTTTGCTGACCACTATTTTGCTGATCTTTTTCTACAAAAAACTGTCTAAACCACTGATTACTCTGCTTAATTGGGTACGCTCACTCAATGACCAGCACAGTGCGACCACGCCTCCTCCGCTTCAAGGTAACGATGAGCTCGGTCACCTTGCCAAGACCTTCCATTCCCTATGGCAAGACCGTGAAGTCGCGCAAGCGAAGCTCAATCAGCTCGCGTACTACGACTCGCTCACTGGGTTGGCCAATCGAAGCTTATTGATGCAAACCCTAGGCAAGTCTATTGACCAAGCGGTACACAACAATCAAACCGGCGCGCTGTTTTACTTGGATTTAGACCGTTTTAAAACCATCAATGACTCGCTCGGTCACACCATAGGGGATCAACTGCTCAAAGCGATCGCCAAGCGTATTGTCTCGTGGCAGCAAAAAGGCTACACCGCGGCGAGGATCGGCGGCGATGAGTTTGCGATCTTGCTGCCCAACGTGGGCCCAGAGCAAACCAAAAGTTTAGCTCAGCAGCTGCTTGCACTGATCTCAAACCCCTATTCGATTGATGATCACCAACTCTACTGTACCGTCAGTGTGGGTATCGCGACCTTTCCTTCGGTCGCCTGTACCAACATTGACGTGCTGCGCCAAGCGGATACCGCCTTGTACCGCGCCAAGGTGGCAGGTAAGAACAAGTACACCTTCTACGAGCCTGAAATGCAGGCGCAAGTCGAATCCTTCCTAGAGATTGAAAAGGGGTTGCATGAGGCAATCAATAAAGGACAGCTTGAACTCTATTATCAACCTCAGGTCAGTGATAAACATCAAATTATCGGGGTTGAAGCCTTAATTCGCTGGAACCACCCCGAAAAAGGGCTATTGCCTCCGGGCGTGTTTATGCCGGTCGCGGAAGAGACCGGCCAGATCCTTCAAATCGGTAATTGGATTATTGAGGAAGCGTGCTACCAGTATGCCAAGTGGAAAAAACAGGGCATCTTGCCAGACACTTTCCGCCGCTTGGCGATCAATATCAGTCCGCTTCAGTTCGCGCAAGAGTCCTTCGTTGATCACATCAATGAAGCCTTAGCGCAAGCAGGGATCAGTGGAGAGTGCATCGAACTGGAAATCACTGAAAACTTGCTGCTCGAGAATGTGGAAGGCGCGATTCAAAAGATGGTTAAACTCAAAGAGTTTAATCTCAAAACCTCGATTGATGACTTTGGCACCGGCTACTCATCACTGCGCTACTTAAAGCATTTATCGGTAGACGTACTTAAAATTGACCGTTCATTTGTCACCCAACTGCATTTAGACGAAAGTGACCAAGCGATTGTCGATACCATCATCATGACGGCGCAGCGTTTGAACTTGGAAGTCATCGCAGAAGGGGTGGAAGATGTATACGAGTTGGAGACGCTGAAAAAACTGGGTTGCGAACAATTCCAAGGTTACATTTTCGATAAGCCTCTGCCAGCGAGTGAGCTGAAAAGCCGCTTCGAGGCCAACTATTACCCGCTAGAACTACCGGAAGACGCGAAGTTCGCTCAGCGTTAATAAAGTCATCAGCTGAAGCAAAAAAGCTTAGAAAAACAGATAACTCATGATGATAGCGTCTTCTTTACCCTTGCTCGTTGGGTAATAGTTGACGCGACGGTCAATCTCATTGAAGCCAACTTCTTGGTAGAGAGCTAACGCCACCTGGTTACTTTCTCGTACTTCAAGCCAAGCGCTATCAGCACCCTCGCCCTCACACATCGACAAGAAGCCTTCAATAAGCACTCGGCCAAAGCCCAGTCCTTGCTTGGCGGGATCGACGGCAATGTTCAGTAACGTCACCTCACCCACAATATTCTGCGCGTAAAAATAGCCCACAACCTCGCCACTCACCTCAAGCACATGATGGCACGCACCGCGGCTCTCAATGGCGTTAATCAAGTTGGCAGACCAAGGATGTGAATGCGCGGCACACTCAATGCGATACACCTCATCAAGGTGCGTTGGCGCTAATGGAACCAGTGCCATGTTATTCTCCTTTGAGAGCCGTTTGGATTTGCTGCCACAAAGCGCGGCGCTCCACTTGATTACCATCAATCGCAGCTAACTCTGGCGACACCAAGGTTTTCACGCCCTCAAATTGGTGAGCATCACAACCGGCATACCAAACCCATGTCAACGCCTCTCTATTAACGACCATCACCTGATGAGGATAAACGTGGCGCACATTCTCAAGGGTCAATGACATCGCTTGCAACACCTTTTGCAAAAACAGAGCGTCGCTGCCTTGAGGCAGTACAGGTGATACCAACAACAAACAGCAGTCATCATCCAGTGTAATAGGGCTAAGCTCTACGCCATGAAGACGTGAGGGGTGCTCAAGTTGGTAGGTATCAATGCCCATCTCATGGAGGTAGCCAGTGTTTAACAAAGACATATCGGTTCGTTATCCTTTATTCATGACAAACGGATTCATGAGAAAACGGGGGTAATGAGAATCGGTGAATAGTAACGGATTAGTGCGCAGAAAAAGCCTCGTTTGGGTTTCCCGACCAAGTGAAGCTAGCCACTTGGTCGGGAAAATCTTCACACGCGAGAGCGATTAAAAGCTCGCTTTCACCGCATCGGCAATTTTGAGGGCGCTCGCTTGAACCAGCTCAGCATCTTCGCCTTCCACCATAACGCGAATCAAAGGTTCAGTGCCCGAATTACGCAGTAGCACGCGGCCTTTATCACCCAGTTCGGCTTCAACTTGTGCCACACTCTCTTGTACGGCTTTCGCTTCTAGCGGGTTAGAGTCGCCCGAGAAACGCACGTTTTCCAACACTTGCGGGTACAGTGTCATACCTTGCGACAACTCGTTCAAAGTGAGTTTACTGCCCACCACTGATGCCAACACTTGCAGCGCTGCGACAATCGCATCACCAGTGGTCACCTTATCAAGCAAGATAACGTGGCCAGAGTTTTCCGCACCAATACGCCAGCCTTTTTCGATCAACTGCTCCATCACGTAGCGGTCACCGACAGCCGCACGAACGAAAGGAATCCCTAACGCCTTGAGGCCATTTTCCATGCCCAAATTGGTCATCAAAGTGCCAACCACGCCGCCTTTTAATTCACCACGACGCAACGCATCTCGCGCAATGATGTAAGCAATTTGGTCACCATCAATTTTATTGCCCAGATGATCCACCATGATGATGCGATCGCCATCACCATCAAAGGCGAGACCCAGCGCAGCTTGCTCTTCGACAACACGTTTTTGCAGCGCACGCACATCGGTCGCACCGACTTCATGGTTGATGTTGGTGCCATTCGGCTCCACACCCATCGCGATCACTTCAGCACCGAGTTCACTAAAGACTGCTGGCGCAATATGGTAAGTCGCGCCGTTAGCACAATCGACGACAATTTTTAGCCCGGCTAAGCTCAATGACGACGGGAAGGTACTTTTACAAAACTCAATGTAGCGCCCTGCTGCGTCGTTCAAGCGGCTCGCTTTACCCAGCATGGCCGATTCTACGCACTCAATCTCTTTATCGAGCTCCGCTTCAATTGCGAGCTCTACCTCATCGGGCAGCTTGGTGCCTTCTGATGAGAAAAATTTAATCCCGTTGTCGTAATATGGGTTGTGTGATGCAGAGATAACAATGCCTGCCTCAGCACGGAAAGTTTGTGTCAGATAAGCCACCGCTGGCGTAGGCATTGGGCCGGTAAAGGTCGCTTTCAAACCTGCAGCAGCAAGGCCAGCTTCAAGGGCTGACTCTAGCATGTAACCAGAAATACGCGTGTCTTTGCCAATGATGACTTTTTTCGTGCCTTGCTTTGCCAATACTTGGCCAGCCGCCCAACCGAGTTTCAATACAAAATCAGGGGTGATGGGGTATTGGCCAACTTTGCCGCGTACCCCATCGGTTCCAAAATAACGTCTTTTATCAGACATGGTGAGTCCTTATCTTTTTATTTTATCGCCGCAGAAGGTGAATGGTTCGCTTTGACCATCTCAACCACCTTCATGGCATCAAGCGTTTGTTCGTAGTCGTGCACACGAATAATTTGCGCCCCTTTCATCGCTGCGATTGTCGCGCAGCTGACACTCGCCGCCATGCATTCAGCCGGCGCTTTGTCGAGCAGTTTAAATAACATCGATTTACGTGACATGCCCGCCAAGAGAGGCAAACCAAAACGGTGGAACTGCTCAAGATGCGCGAGCATATGATAGTTGTGTTCAAGGGTTTTGCCAAAGCCAAATCCAGGATCGAGGATCAGCTGCGCTTTATCAATCCCTGCCGCCTGACAAGTTTGCATGCGCTCTTGCAAAAACTCGCCCACCTCCACTAAGAGATCATCATAGCTCGGGTTTGCTTGCATGGTGCGCGGCTGGCCTTTCATATGCATCAAACAAATCGGCAGCCCAGATTGAGCCGCTACCTCTAGCGCTCCTGGCTCTTGCAGCGCACGGACGTCATTGATGATATCCGCACCTGCCGCTATCGCTTGCGCCATGACTTGTGCTTTACTGGTGTCAATAGAGATCCACACATCAGAGCGGGCGCGAATCGCTTGGATGATAGGTACCACGCGCGCAAGCTCTTCGTCCAAACTCACGTCCGGAGCCCCTGGACGCGTGGATTCACCACCGATATCGATGATGGTCACACCGGCGTCTATCATACGCTGCGCTTGCTCTAGAGCGCGCTCTAAGGAGTTAAACTGGCCGCCATCAGAAAACGAATCGGGCGTAACATTAAGGATCCCCATCACCTGAGGTGTGGAGAGATCGAGGATTTTATTGTTTGCTTTTAGAATCATCATAAACAGAAAAACCCCGAGTTGCCTCGGGGTTTGGTCATTAACAGAAATTATTCTGAGTCTTTTTTCTCAGTGCCTTCTTCAGCAGGTTGCGCTTTTTCAGCTGATTCGCTGCTACTGTTTTCCACCGTTTCATCGGCTTGGACAGGCTCGGCTGCACTCTTGTTTGAGGCGTTATCTCCCCATCCTGCAGGCTCACGAATGTCGCTTTTACGCTCCATCAGGTCATCAATTTGACCCGCGTCGATGGTTTCGTATTTCATCAGCGCATCTTTCATCGCATGCATGATGTCCATGTTGTCTTCCAAGATTTTCTTCGCACGGTCATAGTTGCGGTCGATAATCTTGCGCACTTCATCATCAATCAGCTTGGCGGTATCATCAGACACATGCTTGGTTTGCGTTACGCTGCGTCCTAGGAACACTTCACCTTCATCTTCAGCGTACAACAATGGCCCTAGCTTCTCCGAGAAGCCCCATTGCGTCACCATCTTGCGCGCAATGTCAGTCGCACGTTCAATGTCATTCGATGCGCCTGTCGAGACTTTATCAGGGCCATAAATCAGCTCTTCCGCCAATCGGCCGCCATACAAGCTCGAAATCATCGACTCAAGGTGCTGACGAGACATACTGACTCGGTCTTGCTCTGGCAGATACATGGTCACACCAAGCGCACGTCCACGTGGAATGATCGACACTTTGTATACTGGATCATGCTCAGGGACAAGACGGCCAACGATGGCGTGACCTGCCTCGTGATAAGCGGTAGACGCTTTGGTCTCTTCAGACATCACCATAGAGCGGCGTTCCGCCCCCATCATGATTTTGTCTTTTGCCAGCTCGAACTCCACCATAGAGACATTGCGCTTGTTACCGCGCGCCGCAAATAATGCTGCTTCGTTGACGAGGTTAGCAAGATCAGCACCCGAGAAGCCCGGTGTACCACGCGCAATCAATGAAGGTTCTACATCACCCGCCAACGGTACTTTACGCATGTGAACTTTCAAAATTTGCTCACGGCCACGTACATCTGGCAAGCCCACGACAACTTGACGGTCAAAACGACCTGGTCGCAACAAGGCTGGGTCCAGTACATCTGGTCGGTTTGTCGCAGCGATAACAATAATGCCTTCATTGCCTTCAAAACCGTCCATTTCAACCAGCATTTGGTTCAGGGTTTGCTCACGTTCATCGTGACCACCGCCCACACCTGCGCCACGTTGACGACCTACCGCATCAATCTCATCGATAAAGATGATACAAGGAGCTGCTTTCTTCGCTTGCTCGAACATGTCACGAACACGCGAGGCACCGACACCGACGAACATTTCGACAAAGTCAGAACCAGAAATGGTAAAGAACGGTACTTTGGCTTCACCGGCAATCGCTTTCGCCAGCAAGGTTTTACCCGTACCCGGAGGACCGACCATCAACACACCCGTTGGGATCTTACCGCCCAGCTTTTGGAAGCGACTCGGGTCACGCAGGTAATCCACCAGCTCTTTGACGTCTTCTTTGGCTTCATCACAGCCTGCCACATCGCCAAAGGTGGTTTTAATTTGCTCTTCGCTCATCATACGAGCTTTGCTCTTACCGAAGGACATCGCGCCTTTTCCGCCACCGCCCTGCATTTGACGCATGAAGAAAATCCACACACCAATCAGTAAGATCATTGGGAACCATGAGATGAAGATAGTACCGAGCAAACTTTGCTCTTCCGGCGGCGTACCTTGCACCTTCACGTTTTGTTTGATCAAGTCATCGAGGAGTTTTTGATCGTAGACGGGCATGTAAGTCACATAACGAGAGCCACCGCCACGACGAACGAAGGTAATTTCGCCGTCTTTAAATGTTGCTTCCTGAATCTGGCCTTGGCCAACTTCCTGTACGAACGTGGTGTAATCTACTGCTCGTCCGTTGCTCTCTCCCGGCCCAAAGCTTTGGAATACCGACATCAAGACTACGGCGATCACTAGCCACAGAATTAAATTTTTTGCCATGTCACTCAAGGTGTCAGCCTCTCGATAACTAATTGTAATTAAAGGTAGGGTACTACAGTTTGAAAACTGTAGCTACAGTGTTAACCGCTGCGAAAAAGAGCAAATAGTTAACCTTTGTAACTAGCGGCCAGCTTGATTAGCCTTTGTAGCCAGTAGCCACGATGAAGACTTCACGTGAGCGTGCTCGCGATGAGTCTGGTTTTCTTACTTTTACGGTTTTAAACAAATCTCGGACTTCTTTCACGTATTGATCGAAGCCTTCGCCCTGAAAAACCTTGACGACAAAGCTACCATTGGGTGCTAGAACTTGTCGACACATATCTAACGCGAGCTCAACCAAGTACATCGCTCTTGGCTGGTCCACTGAGTTATTACCAGCGATGTTCGGCGCCATATCGGACATCACCACATCGACCATAGACGGTTGGATTCGCTCTAGCAGGGCTTCGAGCACGGCATCGTCTCTAAAATCCCCTTGCAGAAAGCTCACCCCAGCGATCGGATCCATCGGCAACAAATCACACGCGATGATTTGCCCGCTGTCCCCCACTATTTTAGCAGCATATTGAGACCAACCACCGGGCGCAGCGCCCAAATCCACCACAGTCATGCCTGGTTTTAGTAGCTTATCTTTGCTTTGGATCTCTTCCATCTTAAAATAAGCGCGAGAGCGATAGCCTTTTTTTCTCGCTTCGTTGGCATATTTGTCGTCGAAGTGTTCTTTCAACCATCGACCAGAACTGGCCGAATGCTTTTGTTTACTCATTCTAATCCTAATAAGACGTAAATAGGAGCTATTGCTGTAATAGGGAAACCCTATTGCGGCTTACTCTGGAGCAAGGAAACTCATCTTTCGATCATTCCCGCCCGCTTGATAATTAACCATCGCTCAATAAATGATAGTCTTCCACCATAGATGGCGTTAAAATAGGGCTTTTCAACCCTAATATTAAAGAAAATTGGCCGCGTAATGAACCTAAGCACCAAACAAAAGCAGCATCTTAAGGGCCTAGCACACAGCTTAAAACCAGTTGTGCTCCTCGGCGCGAACGGACTCACGGAAGCTGTTCTAGCGGAAATCGACATTGCTCTCAACTACCACGAACTGATCAAGGTAAAAATCGCCTCTGAAGATCGTGACACCAAAAACCTGATTGTCGACGCCATCGTGCGTGAAACAGAAGCAGAGAAAGTCCAAGTGATTGGTAAAACGCTTGTTCTGTTCCGTCAATCTGAAGATCGTAAAATCGAACTTCCACGCAAGTAATCTCGTCCGAGCCGATGGGTACTCCATCACGGCGGACAAGTCACTTGCCACACCAAGGTTCACGCTCCCTCTTACTTATATAGATAAAGCTTAGGTAGATAAAACTTAGGTAGACGCACTTAAGTAGGCACACTGTTTGGGTACACCCGCTGTACTCATTGCAATGTAGAGTATTGAATCCAACAAAAAAGGTCGCGCTGCGACCTTTTTTGTTGCTTGAAACCTTTTCTGAACACACCGATGAGCGGTTGGCTCAAGTCGTTGCTCAGCGAGCATCCTGCTGACTTATATTCTCTCAACTAACTTAGATACTCTCAACTAAAGGTACTCAACACGATCAATTTCGAAATCGCGCTCACCACCTGGGGTTGCAATCACGACTTCATCGCCTTCCATCTTACCAATCAAGCCACGAGCAATCGGAGAGCTGACAGAAATGCGACCCGCTTTGATATCAGCCTCATCGTCACCGACGATTTGGTAGGTTTTTTCTTCTTCAGTGTCGCAATCGATCAGTGTGACCGTTGAGCCGAAAATCACTTTGCCTGTGTTTTCCATCTTAGTGACATCGATCACTTGAGCGATCGACAGCTTGTATTCGATATCACGGATCTGCGCTTCACAAATACCTTGCTCTTCGCGAGCCGCGTGGTACTCAGCGTTTTCTTTCAGGTCGCCAAGCTCACGAGCTTCAGCAATCGCTTCAGAAATTTGTGGGCGAAGTTTCAAGAGTCGGTCGAGTTCTTCACGTAGCTGCTTTTCGCCACGCAGTGTCATTGGGACTTTTTCCATTATTACCTCATTCCAAAGCATTCTTTGGACAAAACAAAACTACCTAATCACGAGGACTAGGTAGGGATTCAATCAATCGGTTTGTTCTAGTGTAAACAAACTTGGCAACGAAATCATCTTAATTCATCGTACATGAGAGATCACACTCTTAATGCACACATATGCAACCAAACCAACACCAGAACCAGATTTTTGCAGCGGTCAAAAATCCGACAATCAAGATAAAAAATGATAAATTTTTCGTTT
>NZ_JCBDGX010000022.1:0-28177 GCF_059834345.1 Vibrio sp. R11-SG3-ISO3-SZ | reverse complement strand
CTAAGGTTAATCACTACTCAACAGGTGGCATGAACAGCACCTCCAAGGTTCCAGTTTTAGAGAAGTATGCCGAGGAAGTAAGTTACGTGCATACACGTCGAAATCCGTACCCCAATGATGGCGGCTCGCGCCTGGCACCGCTGACCAGCGCATGATGATATGGATGCGCTCTGCAATGGTGAGCGATTGAGCGTCGAGCGGACGGCTGTGGCTGTCGAGCACGGCAGCCTCTCCGCTCATTTTTCGATTCCAAATCGCTTTTTGCCGATCATAATCCCGAAAACCGCTCGCAACGCACAGGTCAAATCCAGCCTCAAGTGCCGCTTTTCTTAACGTCAGCAAGGCGTGTGTGGCGTTCGGGTGCACCAGAAACGCTTTTTCTCCCACCAACACCTCTTCCAGGTGATCGGAGGCTTTGCCGGTCAGTTGCGAGGGCGTCATGACTACACCAACAGATTTTCGAGCGTTTTCTGGTACATCAATGTCAGCTTTTCAAGATCATCGACTTTTACACACTCATTCACTTTGTGGATGGTTGCGTTGACCGGACCAAGCTCAACCACTTGCCCCCCCATTCGGGCAATAAATCGGCCGTCTGAGGTGCCGCCCGTCGTGAGGAGTTGCGGTTTCGTTTGGTTGACCGCATCCACCGCATCCACAACAGCGTCAAGTAGCGCACCGGTATCGGTTAGGAACGGGTCACCATTGAATGTCCATTTCAGATCGTAGTCGAGTTGGTGCTTGTCTAATGTGTCGTGGACGCGTTTGACGATGGTGTCGTTATTGAGTTCGGTACTAAAACGCAAGTTAAACTGAACGTTGAACTCCCCGGGGACGACGTTAGAAGCTCCGGTCCCTGCGTGCACATTGGGGATCTGAAAGCTGGTGGGTGGGAAATAATCGTTCCCTTGGTCCCACTCTGTCGTGGCCAGTTCGTGAATGGCGAGCAGCGACTCATGCACTGGGTTTTTGGCAAGATGCGGGTAGGCAACGTGGCCTTGAATACCTTTAACAGTCAAATCGCCGGTGATGGAGCCACGACGACCATTTTTCACTACGTCGCCAACGATGTCTGTGCTGGATGGTTCGCCAACGATACACATATCAATGTGCTCATTGCGTGCCATTAAGGTTTCAACCACGCGCACAGTGCCATTGATGAAGGGGCCTTCTTCGTCTGAGGTGATCAAAAAACCAATCGACCCCTTATGATCAGGATGTTCAGTAATAAACTGCTCCACCGCTACAATCATACTGGCCAGTGAGCCTTTCATGTCCGCTGCACCGCGACCAAATAAGACGCCATCTTTGATGGTTGGCTCAAAAGGGGGCGTCTGCCACTGTTCTATCTTACCCGCAGGCACGACGTCGGTGTGGCCTGCAAAGGCAAACAGCGGCGCATCAGTTCCTCGTCTTGCCCAGAAGTTGGTGGTGTCTTCAAACACCATCACTTCGATGTCAAATCCCAAGGCTTTTAAGCGTTCAATCATTACGTCTTGGCAGCCGGCATCTTCTGGGGTCACCGACTGGCGGCTAATTAAATCTTTTGCGAGAGCCAATGTTGGGCTATCTGTCATCCTTGAGTTCCTTAATTATTTATTTCAATACAATGTGGGTGATGCAATATGAGGGATTCTACGAAAAAATCGCTGTGTACTGGTCTGCTTTGAAACCAAGGTGGAGCGTACCGTCGACATCGAGAATCGGACGTTTGATCATCGCTGGCATCTCAACGAGCAGCGACACGGCCGTTTCTTTGTCTAAAGTGGCTTTTTGCTCATCGCTGAGCTGGCGGTATGTGGTGCCGCGTTTGTTGAGGACTTGCTGCCAGTCAAGCTGTTGGCAAAAGCGCTCGACGAGGTTCGTTTCTATGCCTTGTTTGCGATAGTCATGAAATTGGTACTCAATGCCTTGTTGTTCCAACCATTTTTTGGCTTTTTTGATCGTATCGCAGTTAGGAATTCCGTACATAGTGATGGTCATGACTTACCTTTTTATGACTGTTTTTATTGTTTTCGCATCGTAGCAGGAACTGAGCAACGAGACAAAAGTGTGATCGATATATTTCATTGAGCAAAAAAAATGTGTTGCAACGAATTTCGATTGTCGAGTTATTGATCAAACGCAACACATCGCCAGGCAAAACAGAAATAATGACCATAGAAATCTTTAGGAGGTTATCAATGGAGTTGAGTCCTGTGTTTGCAAGACGCCTATATCTTGCACTGCTCGTTGAAAATTTAGAAAGGCCCAATGTCCCCAAGCTGATTGAACAGACGGGGTGGCCACGCCGCACCATACAAGATGTGATCAAAGCGTTGCCCGGTATCGGTATTGAATTGATGTTTGTTCAAGATGGACGCCGCCATAATGACGGCTATTACCAGCTTTCAGACTGGGGTCCGTTTGACAGCCAGTGGGTGATTGAGCGCCGCTCAGACATCGCAGCCAGTTTGGGCTTTAAAGCTTAGCCAGTGAGTGGAACCCACTCGGGGCATCGCTCATACCAGGTACTCGTTTACGGACACAAATAGGCGTTGCCCATGAGTGTAAATGAAGTCACGAAATCTTGCGGAGAAACCATATACACCGTGTTTGCGCCTAGTGCGTGAGCACGGTTTTTGATGTCATTGGTTGCACCTTGGATCATCACATTGTTGGCAAAGAACCAGTAGCTGTACCAATGGCCTTCACTGCCGGTCACTTCACCAAGGAACTGACATCGCAGAGGATCAAAGGTGGCATCTTGGCGAAGATGAACGTGCTGCGCCGCAGGGTCGAGGCTCATGCTCGGTGACGCGCACCCTACCAATGCAAGTCCGCAAAAGGTGAGCGCGCAAAAGTTAAGTAAAGTGCGATGTTTATTGGCTAACGACATAAGCAATAAATCCTATCCAACTGATGATAAGTAGCCCCCAAGGGAGCCAAGTGTTGGTCTTTGAGCGAGAAGGAACCGATTGTGGTTCAGGGGAAAGCGCCACTTCCTGTGTCGGCGCGGTTTTGGCTTTCTGATTTTTCTTACGAACCTTATCCGCTTGGCGAGCTTTCTCTTTTTGCTGCTTTTTATACAATGCGATGCCTTTCTCGATCCCTTGAGCAATAAGTTTGGTCTGCCCCGGCTTTTGCGTCGCTTTTGCGATGGCTAGCGCGTCTTGCTTGGTTTCAGGTGAAGGGCTGGTTTTCATGGCTGTCTTTATTGAGAAAGTAAACAAAGGCTTATCATAGCACGCCGCTTTGGCTTGTGGGGGCTTGCGGGTCGCAAAGTGGCGGCTTTTACTTTACAGTGTGGGTTAGTCGTCTTAGAAAATGAATAACGTCGTGCGCTACGCCATCGAACACTATGATCAACACGGTTTTTTAAAAGCGCCAAAATGGCTATGGCTAGGGTGGTTTTTTCTTGCTCGCGCTTGGATTGTCTTCGTCGTCGCTGGCGCCAGTCGAGAGTCCGGAAGTGAGATACTGACTATCGTGTACCCTAATCAAACGGGTCTCTATCTTGGGTTACTGATGGGGTTGCCGACGATTGCGTTGATGTGGCTTTATGGTTTGCGCAGTCCCGAGCGCACTTGGCTCACTCGTTTACTGTATTACGGTCGCCCGCTCACCTTAGTCATTGCGGTTGCTCAGTGGTTGCAGTGGGCTTACCAGGTATACTTGCATCACGGTGCCTTCAGTTGGACACAGGGTGGTATCGGGTTATTGCTGACTTGGCTCATTATCTATCTAGTTAACAGTCGCAGTGTGAAAGATTGTTTTCAGCTTGGCGTCGAAAATGAGTCAACCAAGTCATCTACGTAAAAGGCATCTACGTAAATCGTGCATTCACCGTTAAAGAAGAATTGAACAGATACTGATCTCCCAACGTAATGGGATAAAGAACAATAAATACGTGAGGTTATAACAATGTCATCGCCACAAAGTGCCATTCTCCCTGAGGCTGGCCCATTTGCTCAATACACACTTCTCAAAATCAAACAGAATCCGCAAGGGGTGCTTGAAAAGCTTCAAGCTCTGCCGCAAAAGGTGGCTGAGCTCAATCAGCAGCAACCGGGCGCACAGTTAACCTTGTCGATTGCGTTTACGCACGCATTTTGGTCGCAGCTCGATGCGCCAATGCCAAGTGAATTGATGGCGTTCCCTGTTTTGGGAACGGGTAGTGTGGTGGCGCCAAGCAGTGATGTCGATGTGCTGATTCACTGTCACTCACTGCGTCATGACCTGCATTTTTACCTTCTGCGTACGCTGATGGCGGAGGTGGCCGATGAGGTCGAGATTGTGGATGAGACATACGGTTACCGCTACCTAGACTCTCGTGATATGACCGATTTCGTCGATGGCACAGAAAACCCGAAAGAGGGGCAACGTCATGAAGTGGCGATCATCCCTGAAGGTGAATTCGCCGGCGGTAGTTACGTGATGGTTCAGCGCTTCGTGCACAATTTACCTGCATGGAATCGCCTTAACGTGTCAGCGCAAGAAAAAGTGGTCGGTCGTACAAAACCGGATTCTATTGAGTTAGATGACGTGCCAGCGGCATCGCATGTTGGCCGCGTTGACATCAAAGAAGAGGGGAAAGGACTGAAAATTGTGCGTCACAGCTTACCGTATGGTTCAGTATCGGGTGAGCATGGTCTGCTCTTCATTGCTTACTGTAATACGCTGCACAATTTCAAAGCGATGCTTGAGAGTATGTACGGTGTGACAGATGGCAAGACGGATCAACTGTTGCGTTTTACCACCGCGGTCACCGGGGCTTACTTCTTCGCGCCTTCTGAGGCAATGTTGACGGCGGTAAGCGTCAAATAATCTCCCTCATAAAGCTTAAACGCGAGAGCCGAAGCATCCAGCTTCGGCTTTTTCATATTTGTCATTAAAGAATGGCGTGATTGGCCGATATAACCTGTAGGACTTTAATTGAATTTGTAGTGAAATCATGGCGATCACCGTAAGCACCAACGTGTCAGCAATGACGGCGCAGCGATATTTGAGTAGCGCGACAGAGATGCTCAATCAATCGTTGGAGCGGCTCTCTTCGGGCAGTCGGATCAATAGCGCCAAAGATGACGCGGCGGGTTTACAAATCTCTAATCGTCTTGAGTCACAAATGCGCGGGCTCGATGTTGCAATGCGCAATGCCAATGATGGCATTTCAATCATGCAAACCGCGGAAGGGGCGATGCAAGAGACGACCTCCATCTTGCAGCGTATGCGCGATCTCTCTTTGCAGTCGGCCAATGGCTCGAACAGTCAAGCTGAAAGGCAGGCGCTACAAGAAGAAATGGGCGCTTTAAACGACGAATTGAATCGAATAGCAGAAACGACCTCTTTTGGTGGGCGAAAATTGCTCAATGGTGGCTTTGAAACCTCTTCGTTTCAAATCGGTGCTAGCTCAGGGGAGGCGGTTCAGGTGTCACTAAAAAGCATGCGCACCGACACCCTAGCGATGGGCGGGTTTAGCTACCGCGCTGGCTTATCTGCAGGTTCAGATTGGCAGGTCTCGCAAGGGGCATCGATGCTCAATATTCAGTACACCAACGCCGTAGGTGAGCAAGAACAAATTCAAATAAAAGCCAAACAGGGTGATGACATAGAGCAACTGGCGACTTACATCAATGGGCAAACGGATAAAGTCTCCGCCTCGGTGAATGACGAAGGGCAACTGCAACTGTTTATCGCCGGTAAAGAAACATCAGGAACCTTATCTTTCTCGGGCAGCTTAGCCAATGAATTGCAACTGGGGCTGGTGGGCTACGAGGCGGTCGATAATCTGGATATTTCCAACGTCGGCGGCGCGCAACGAGCGGTGTCAGTGATTGATACGGCGCTGCAGTACGTCGATAGCCATCGAGCAGAATTAGGCGCAATGCAAAACCGCTTTGACCATGCGATCAACAACCTAGGCAATATCAACGAAAACCTTGCCGCCTCGAACAGCCGCATTAAGGACACCGACTACGCACGTGAGACGACGCAGATGGTCAAACAGCAAATCTTGCAACAAGTGAGTACCTCCATCCTTGCCCAGGCGAAACAGCAACCCGATCTGGCGCTAACGCTGTTGAATTAATCGTCATTGTTGAGAAAACAAAAATCTCAAAAAAGAGAAAGGTATCGACAGGTCGAAATAAAGCTTTAGCGAAAAAATGAATTTTTTAACGATTATTGCCCGTTAATCACGTTTTCCTCCCCAACTGCCTTTTTTTCGAAAAAAACAAAAAAAATGTCTCAAGCTTTTCCGCCTCACGCCGTTAATAAAAGTAACTTTGAGAGAACTACTTTGGTTTTCCGAGACGTCGGAAACCGGATACATCGGAAAATCAATTTGGAGAAATCACCATGGCAGTGAATGTAAATACTAACGTAGCAGCAATGACAGCACAGCGTTACCTAAATAGCGCGAACAATGCACAACAAGCTTCAATGGAGCGTCTATCTTCTGGTTTTAAAATCAACAGTGCGAAAGACGACGCAGCAGGTCTACAGATCTCAAACCGTTTGAATGTGCAAAGCCGCGGTCTTGATGTCGCTGTACGTAACGCGAACGACGGTATCTCTATCGCGCAAACTGCTGAAGGTGCGATGAACGAGACAACCAACATCTTGCAACGTATGCGTGACCTATCGCTTCAATCAGCGAATGGCTCGAACTCAAAATCTGAGCGCGTGGCGATTCAAGAAGAAGTCACAGCTCTAAACGACGAGCTAAACCGTATCGCGGAAACAACCTCTTTTGGTGGTAACAAGTTGCTTAACGGTACTTACGCAACGAAATCGTTCCAAATCGGTGCAGACAACGGTGAAGCCGTCATGCTGACGCTCAACGACATGCGTTCTGACAACGTTGGCATGGGCGGTACTAGCTACGTTGCACAAAACGGTAAAGATAAGGATTGGTCTGTTCAAGCGGGTACCAATGATCTCACGATCAACCTGACTGACACTGACGGCCAAGCACAAACCATCAATATCACCGCGAAAGAAGGGGATGATATTGAAGAGCTTGCGACTTACATCAACGGTCAAACTGACATGGTAAAAGCCTCGGTTGATGAAGATGGTCAACTGCAAATCTTTGCAGGTACCAACAAAGTTGACGGCGCAGTGAGCTTCTCTGGTGGTCTAGCGGGCGAGCTAAACATGGGCCCAGGTCAAGACGTAACAGTGAACACCATTGACGTGACGACGGTGGGCGGCGCGCAAGAGTCTGTCGCGATTGTTGATGCGGCGCTTAAATATGTGGATAGTCACCGTGCAGAGTTGGGTGCGTTCCAAAACCGCTTCAACCACGCGATCAACAACTTGGACAACATCAACGAAAACGTCAACGCGTCGAAGAGCCGAATCAAAGACACTGACTTCGCGAAAGAGACAACAGCACTAACCAAATCTCAGATCCTGTCTCAAGCGTCAAGCTCAATCTTGGCTCAAGCGAAACAGGCGCCAAACTCGGCACTCAGCCTACTTGGCTAATCGCCCTCCGCGCTTATCGAATAAAAATCCAGCTTCGGCTGGATTTTTTACGTTTGGTGTTTGCAAGGATTTTCATGGTAGTTAGATCAGTTTCACGAAATTGTACGGATGTGAGGCAAAGAGAAAAAAACTTCATTTTTTTTCTAAAGGTATTTTTTGTTTCGCCGTTACAAGACTGAGAGAAATGAGATGCGCCGAAGTGAGGTGAGAGACACGACAGCGCATCACCCCTAATGCCAAAGGAGATCAATATATGGCAATTAACGTAAACACGAACGTGTCTGCGATGACCGCTCAGCGCTACCTCAATGGGGCGTCGGATGGTATGCAGAAATCCATGGAGCGTTTGTCATCGGGTTACAAAATCAACAGTGCCCGTGATGATGCTGCCGGTCTACAAATCTCAAACCGTTTAACGTCTCAGAGTCGTGGTCTTGACATGGCGGTGAAGAATGCCAATGACGGTATCTCTATTGCTCAGACGGCTGAAGGTGCGATGAATGAAACCACCAACATCCTTCAACGTATGCGTGATTTGGCACTGCAATCGTCTAATGGTTCGAACTCGCGCTCAGAGCGAATTGCGATCCAAGAAGAAGTCACGGCGCTGAACGATGAATTGAATCGTATAGCCGAAACCACTTCGTTTGGTGGCAATAAGTTGCTCAATGGTACTTATGGCAGTCAGTCGTTCCAGATTGGTGCCAGTTCCGGTGAGGCGGTGATGTTATCCATGGGCAACATGCGTTCTGATACAGCAGACATGGGCGGTAAAGCGTATATTGCTACGGCGGGTAAAACACCCGATTGGACAGTGAGTGCAGGGGCGAGCGACCTGACTTTAGACTATACTGACGTGCACGGTGAGGCGAAAAGCTTGACCATCAACGCGAAAGAAGGCGACGACATCGAGCAATTGGCCACTTACATCAATGGTCAAAGTGAAGATGTGAAAGCGTCGGTTGGCGAAGATGGCAAACTGCAACTGTTCGCTGCGACCAATAAAGTCTCTGGTGATGTCACCATTGGCGGTGGTCTTGGTGGAGAGATCGGCTTTGGCGCCGCGCAAGATAAAACTGTCGCAGATGTCGATGTCACTACCGTTGCGGGCTCGCAACTGGCAGTGTCAGTGATTGATGGCGCGCTAAAGAGCGTGGACAGCCAGCGCGCGGAGCTTGGTGCGTTCCAGAACCGCTTTGGTCATGCGATCAGTAACTTGGATAACATCAACGAGAACGTCAATGCGTCTCGTAGCCGTATCCTTGATACAGATTACGCCAAAGAGACGACAGCGATGACCAAATCGCAAATTCTCCAGCAAGCGAGTACGTCGGTTCTAGCGCAAGCTAAGCAGTCACCGTCGGCAGCTCTTAGCTTATTAGGTTAATCGGTAGGTTCGCAGGAGCTTATTGGTAGTAGCATGCGCTACTGACCTATGAGGTGGAAGGGAGATTGTTATGGACATACCATCTAACACATCGAACATCCAGCCTTACGGCTCAGAAAGTGGCACTAAAATTGCTTCTAAGTATGATGGTGCGCAGTCCATTTCTTTAAGTAAAGAAAAGGCCTCTACCCATGAAATGAGCAAGCAGTCTGCCGAGTCTGTCACGCAAGCGATAGAAGCGGCGAAAGCTCGTGAAAAGCTCAATAGCCAAGAAAGGCAACGTTTGGTCGAGGAGATGAATGATTTCATTTCGTCCATCAACAAAGGGTTGTCCTTTCGAGTGGATGAAGAGTCGGGGAGAGATGTGGTCACTATTTACGAAGCGAGTACTGGCGATATTATCCGCCAGATACCCGACGAAGAGATGCTGGTAATATTGCGGCGCCTAAGGGAACAAACGGCTCGATACTCATCGGGCTTAGTAAACCAAACGGTGTGATCGTACTTCGAGGTGATTGAATGAGTTTTGGCCCTATTGGGATGAACACTGGCATGGACATCAATTCCATGGTCAGCAAAATTGTTGATTCGGAGCGTGTGCCTAAGCAGCAACGTATCGACAATGAGCGAGCCGAAATTGAGTCTAGTATCAGTGCCTATGGGCGACTCAGAGAGTCGCTGGATACGATGAGAAGCTTGATGCAAAACTTTCGTACAGAGAAAGCGTTTGCAGCAAGAAAGGTCGATACGACCGATGACTCTGTTGTCTCCGCGACGGCAACCACAGAAGCTATCGCTGGTCGATACGCTATCGATGTGTTGCAGCTTGCCCAAAGTCATAAAATTGCGTCTGATGTTTTGCCAGCAGATGGCAAATTTGGACCGGGCAAGCTGCAGATTTCGATGGGCAACCGAAGTTTTGATGTCGATGTTCAATCCGGCTCGAAACTGGTCGATATTGTACGTGGTATCAACAACGATAAAGCCAATCCAGGCGTTCGCGCCTCAATCATTAACGACGTAGACGGCCCTCGTCTTATCGTCGCCTCCAATAAATCCGGTGAAGAGAACAGCGTATCGCTGCTTGCAGACGCACAGCCGGGTGATCTACTTAAAAATCTAGAATACAAAACGCTTGAGCAGCGCGTGAAAGATCTCGAACGTGCACGTGCTCAGGCGCAAGAACTGCTTGTCCCTCTCACTCCAGAAGAGCAAGCGGTTGCCGACAACATCGCGCAAAGAAACATCGAAGCGGCAAAACTTGTCGATCAGGAAATTGCCGATGCCTCAAAGCAAGCGGCCATTCAAGCCGACCCTAACGCTGCCAAAGATGCGTCAGCAGGGAATGAGCTGTCCGATAGTGCAGCAGCAGCGGCGGCCGGCGCGGGTGTTGAGGCGAACAAGTACATCAAACCAGAAGATCGCATTCCAGGTTGGACGGAAACCGCTTCAGGGACTTTGCTCGACTCTTATTGGGAACCAGAGCCTGAGCTCGATGCCAAAGCGCGCGAGAAAGCCGGTGATGTCCCTGGATGGAGTAACACCGCGTCAGGCACACTGACAGACTCCTACGTGACGCCGAAAGAGGCGCAAGCCAAGCTCGAAGCAGAACAAGCCCGTATTGAGCAGAAGGTGGCCGACGAAAAAGCCGCGCTTCAGCAGCGCGTTGATGCTGGCGAATTGACAGCAGAACAAGCCAAAGAGTTGGAGCGAGCAAAATTACCGAAAGAAGAGCGCGAATATCTAGAACGTGTCGATGCCGCGCAAAAAGCCCTTGAGGACGCACAACGCTCTTTTGAGTCTTATCGCGGGATGACGCAGGTCCAAGCAGCCCAAGACTCCAAAGTGATGCTTGATGGTGTCGCCCAGTTGTCGAGTGACAACAACATTATCGAAAATGCCATTGAAGGGGTCGATTTAACCTTAAAAGGTCGTACGACGCCCGGAAAACCCGCATCGGAAATCGATATAGAGTATGACCGAGAAGGTGTACGCCAAGATATTGAGCAGTTCGTTGCTGCTTACAATCAGTTCTATCAAGTCTCAAAAGAACTGTCTGGAGTCGATCCCCGTACAGGTATGGCGGGTCCATTATCAGGCGACAGTATCGTCCGCAATGCCGATGCTAGGTTGAAATCAGTCTTCTCATCCGCTATTGAGCCTGCGCCGGATGACCTCAAAACATTAACCGAGTTTGGTATCACCACCACACGTCAGGGTAATCTTGAGATTAATTACGCGATGCTCGACAGGCAAATCAACAATAACTTCAATAAGCTTGAAGCCTTTTTTGGCGGCAATCAAGGGTTTGCCAAGAAAGTGGAAGATGCCATTCAAGGGTTAACTGGCGCGACTGGGTCGATTCGAACTCGTGAGCAGAGCATGATTGAGCGCAACTATGGTCTTCGAGATGATCAGGCGGCACTGGATCGCCGCATGGCGAGTTTGGAGCAGCGAACTCACGCCAAATTTTCGGCGATGCAGGACGCGACCGGTAAAATGCAATCACAGTTAGCAGGGATGATGAATGCACTTGGCGGATGATTTTTCGGCGCAACTGGCCACTTTGTGTGATATTGATCAAGCTATTGGCCATCTGCTTTCAATAGATGACATAAATACTGAAGAAATCACCGCCCAAGTCGATACAAGGGAACAGATATTGCAGAAGTTACTCTGCATGATCAAACAGTGCCCTGAGTTAGCGCAATTGCCGGCTTGGCAACGCGCCATAGATGACACTGCGGCCATGGTGAAGTTGATGCAACAGAAAACGGCCCTCGCAGGCCAAGCGCTAAAACAGTATCGTCATGGTCAACGCTCGGTTCAGCAGTACAAAAAGTTTTTATAAAAGAGGATAGTTATGCGTGGTTCTTTACAGGCTTACAAGAAGGTATCGGTTGATAGCCAGCTCAGTGCGGCCTCCCCGCATAAGATAGTGCAAATGCTGATGGCTGGAGCTATCGAGCGTCTTATTCAAGGGAAAGCAGCAATGCAAGCTGGCAATGTTCCAGTGAAGGGAGAGCGTTTGGGTAAAGCGTTAGACATCATCATCAGCTTACGCAGCTGCTTATCGATGGATGATGGCGGTGACATTGCACAGAATCTCGATCAACTCTATGAGTTTATGATCACTCAGATCACGGAAGCGAATCATAAAAATGAACCGCAGCCTATTGACGATGTGATTGAGATTATCCGTGAAATCAAATCAGCATGGGATCAAATACCCACTGAGTTTCATAACCTTACCGCAGCAGAAGTGGGCATTTAACCCGCACTTCGGTCAAGAAATGTTAAGTCGAAAGCCTTTCATTAACGCGCTTTTGGCTTAACATCACACCGAGTTATTGCTCGGTTGCCTTTTGCTATTTATCACATAGAATATAAGTCACTACGTAGCCTAGTGGCTTATTTTTGTTGTAGAAGTTTATACATTCTCTGTCGTTACACCTACACTGTAATTGAAAGACGTTAGAACAGATAAAACAGCCACAACGTTTCTGATAAAAGGCAAATATTCTCACCTATGCAAGGTTTAGCAAAAATTCTCGTGATTGAGGATGACGCGCAGGCGCGAATCAATCTGAGTAACATATTGGAGTTTGTAGGAGAACAGTGTGAGGCCATCTCTTCTCGCCAATTAGAAGAGCCCAATTGGTCTGGTTTGTGGGGCGGCTGTATCGTCGGTTCCCTGATTGGAGACTCACTGCCTGCAAGCCTGAGTGAAAAACTGGCCTCTGCCAACCATATCCCTTTACTGATAGCCGGTACGCATTCTTATCCCGTCGATGAGCTGACCAATTATGTTGGCGATCTCGAATACCCATTAAATTACCCGCAACTCAGTGAAGCCTTACGTCACTGCAAAGACTTTCTAGGCCGCAAAGGTGTGAATGTCTCTGCATCGACTCGAAAAAACACCTTGTTCCGAAGTCTGGTTGGCCAGAGCATGGGCATTAAGGAAGTGCGTCACCTAATCGAGCAAGTGTCTGGCACGGAAGCGAATGTGTTGATTCTGGGTGAGTCCGGTACAGGTAAAGAAGTGGTGGCACGCAATATTCATTACCACTCAGCGCGACGCAATGGGCCTTTTGTGCCGATCAACTGCGGTGCTATTCCACCGGACCTGCTGGAAAGCGAACTGTTTGGTCATGAAAAGGGCGCGTTTACCGGCGCGATCACTTCAAGAAAAGGGCGCTTTGAACTGGCAGAAGGCGGTACACTCTTTTTGGATGAAATCGGCGATATGCCGATGCCGATGCAGGTTAAACTGTTGCGGGTTTTGCAAGAGCGCACATTTGAACGTGTTGGTGGCAACACCACGATTCGTGTCAACGTACGAGTGATTGCCGCTACTCACCGGAATCTTGATAATATGATTGTGGATCAATCTTTCCGCGAAGACCTCTACTATCGTCTCAACGTTTTTCCAATCGAAATGCCCGCTCTGCGTGATCGTAAAGAAGACATTCCGTTGCTATTGCAAGAGTTGATGACGCGAATGGAATCGGAAGGATCGCAGCCTATTTGCTTCACGCCTCGTTCTATCAATTCATTGATGGAACATGAGTGGCCTGGCAATGTCCGCGAGCTCGCGAACTTGGTAGAGCGTATGATTATCCTCTATCCCAACAGTTTGGTTGACGTTAACCACTTACCCACCAAGTATCGTTATAGTGACATTCCTGAGTTTCAACCAGAGTACCACTCCACGGAGTCGGTTGAAGAGCAGGAGCGTGATGCCTTGCATGATATTTTCTCTGAAGACTTTAGCTTCGAAGGGAGCGACCCATTTCAAGAGTTTGATAACGCGCCGCAAGATCTGCCGCCCGAAGGCGTCAATCTTAAAGAGATGCTCGCAGAGCTTGAGGTCAACATGATCAATCAAGCCCTTGAAGCGCAAAGTGGTGTTGTGGCACGCGCAGCGGATATGCTAGGCATGCGACGCACCACCTTAGTTGAGAAAATGCGCAAATATAATTTGCAGCGCTAAAGCGACAAAAACTCAACTGTCAAATAATCGACTTTTGTAAGTCTTTGAAAAACATATAAAATAGCCTGGTATGCAATTTGCATTTCAGGCTATTGTTGTATTTACGATAAGAATGTCGACATGACCTCAAACCCACCGACAGAACCCGCGATGCCATTGGGCACGCTAGAAGAGCAAGTAGCACGTTATCAGCAAGTGTTGGATGTGATGCCCGCAGGTGTCATTTTGCTCGATACACAAGGTGTTGTACGAGAAGCCAACCCTGAAGCGCAAAAATTACTTGAAGTCCCGCTGGTGGGGTCGCGTTGGTTTGAAGTGATTCAGCACGCGTTTGCGCCGCGTGAAGACGATGGCCATGAAATTTCTTTGCGCAATGGGCGCAAAGTCCGACTGGCGATTTCCGCCTCGGCGACGGGGCAATTGATTCTCATCACTGACCTTACCGAGACGCGTTTGCTGCAGTCGCGTATCAGTGATTTACAGAGACTCTCTTCGCTCGGACGTATGGTGGCGTCGCTGGCCCATCAGGTGAGAACACCTTTATCGAGTGCCATGTTGTACGCCTCTAATTTAGCGGCGCAGAACCTGCCTCCTGCAACGAAAGACCGCTTTCAATCCAAATTAATGGATCGATTGCATGACTTGGAAAAGCAGGTCAACGACATGTTGCTGTTTGCCAAAGGCGGCGACAACAAAGTCGTTAAACCTTTTTGCATTGGCGAGTTAGTGGATGAGTTCTCCCCCATGGTGGAGACCGCGTTAAAGAACAATCAGATAGACTATCATTTAGAAGTAGAGCAAGAAGAGACCTTACTGCTCGGCAATGCCAATGCGTTAGCGTCAGCCTTGAGTAACTTGGTGATGAATGCGATCCAAATTGCAGGCAAAGAGTCTCAACTCGACGTCTTTTTTAGGCCCGTGAAGGGTGAACTGAAAATCTCGGTTCAAGACAGTGGCCCAGGGGTACCCCCTGAGCTGCAAAGCAAAATCATGGAGCCCTTTTTCACCACACGCTCCCAAGGTACTGGGCTTGGCCTTGCGGTGGTACAGATGGTGTGTCGAGCGCACGATGGGCGTTTAGAGCTCATATCAGAACCGGGTGATGGCGCATGCTTCACCATGTGTATTCCGTTGCAGCGCAACGTGGAACCCAATCAAGATCTAAGCACTGGAGAATAACAATGGCTCAAAGCAAAGTACTGATCGTTGAAGACGATGAAGGTCTACGCGAAGCGTTGGTCGATACGTTAGCGCTGGCGGGGTACGAATGGCTTGAAGCGGACAGCGCCGAAGACGCGTTGGTTAAGCTAAAAAGCCAAGAGGTGGATATCGTTGTTTCTGATGTGCAAATGGCAGGCATGGGCGGTCTCGCCTTGCTAAGAAACATCAAGCAGCACTGGCCTAACTTGCCGGTGCTATTGATGACGGCCTACGCCAATATCGAAGATGCCGTGTCAGCGATGAAAGAGGGCGCCATTGACTACATGGCAAAACCTTTTGCTCCAGAAGTCCTACTTAATATGGTCAGCCGATACGCGCCGATCAAATCGGATGACAATGGCGACGCTGTAGTCGCAGACCAAAAAAGCCTTAAGCTGCTGGCGTTGGCCGATAGAGTGGCGAAAACCGATGCGAGCGTGATGGTGCTTGGCCCAAGCGGTTCGGGCAAAGAGGTTATGTCTCGCTACATACACAATGCGTCATTGCGCAAAGAGGGCCCTTTTGTCGCGATTAACTGCGCCGCGATCCCAGATAATATGCTTGAAGCTACCTTATTTGGTTATGAGAAAGGGGCCTTTACGGGCGCCGTTCAAGCGTGTCCGGGTAAGTTTGAGCAAGCGCAAGGCGGTACGATTTTACTCGACGAAATCAGTGAGATGGACTTGAGCCTACAAGCCAAACTGCTGCGTGTTTTGCAAGAGCGAGAAGTGGAACGTTTGGGGAGTCGCAAAAGCATCAAACTGGACGTGCGCGTACTGGCGACCAGTAACCGCGATCTTAAGCAATACGTCCAAGAAGGGCATTTTCGCGAAGATTTGTACTACCGCCTCAATGTCTTTCCGATTACTTGGCCAGCACTGTGTGACCGACCGGGGGATATTGAACCGCTCGCTAATCACTTGATGCAGCGTCACTGTTCAAAACTTGGGATGCCGGTTCCGCAGTTGGAGCAAAGTGCGATTCATAAATTGCTGACTTACCGTTGGCCTGGCAACGTACGTGAATTGGATAACGTGGTGCAACGTGCCCTGATTCTTAGCGATCAAGGGCAGATTCACGCTGAGCACATTCTGTTGGAAGGGCACGATTGGCATGACGCGTCAGGCTTACAACAAGTCGTTCAAGAGAGTCATGTGATGGCGCCGGAGGTCAAGCCGATTGCTGAAGCGGAGGCATCGCGTCAGCTCTCAGGGGGAAGTGGCTTGGGAGGCGAGCTTCGTGACCAAGAATACGCAATCATTTTGGAGACCATGGCCGAGTGTCAAGGGCGCCGCAAAGAGATGGCCGAGAAGCTGGGTATCAGTCCACGTACCTTGCGCTACAAGTTAGCGAAAATGCGTGATGCGGGGATTGATATTCCTAACTAACGTGCTATTTTTCGTCTCATTCAAACGTGGCATGCAGTTTGCAGCGTCAGAGAAACAGCAGAACAAAATGTCAAAGAGTTGACAATCGAGGTACGGATGAAAATTGACGGTTTTCAGGGCGAAATGCAAGCCATGATGTTTGAAGCAAGTAACACCAGACCTGCTGCCACCGGTCATACGGTTGGGGCGGATTTTGGCGACTTACTCAACAATGCCATCAATAACGTCAATCAACTTTCGAAAACCTCGAGCAACTTACAAATGCGCTTTGACCGCGGAGATGAAGATGTCTCTTTGTCTGATGTCATGATTGCCCGCAACAAATCGAGCGTGGCCTTTGATGCGACAATCCAAGTACGAAACAAGTTTGTTGAAGCGTACAAAGAATTGATGAATATGCCAGTTTAATAGTAGGTATCGACGGTGGCAGAACCAACTCAATCCACAGACCTAACCGTAGCGGATGACCATGTCGATAGCACCATGCTATCGACGGATATCGATAGCGGTGGTCAAAACCCCGATCTTGATGAAAAAAGCAGCTCCAAGTTTGATATGGCGGTGGGCGATCTCGACCTGCTGCGTCAAGTGGTGCTGGTTCTGTCGATCTCAATCTGTGTCGCATTGATTGTGATGCTGTTTTTTTGGGTCAAAGAGCCCGATATGCGCCCACTCGGAGCGTACGATACCGAGGAATTGATTCCTGTCTTAGATTACCTTGATCAGCAAAAGCTAGACTACAAACTCGACGGCAACACTATTTTGGTGCCTGCGAGCGATTACAACTCACTCAAACTCAATATGGTCCGCGCGGGCCTCAACACCGAGAAACAGGCGGGTGATGAGATCTTGCTGCAAGACATGGGATTTGGGGTTTCGCAACGTCTCGAACAAGAGCGTCTTAAGCTCAGCCGTGAACGCCAACTCTCTAAAGCGATAGAAGAGATGACTCAAGTGCGTAAAGCGCGTGTGTTGCTTGCGTTGCCTAAGCAAAGTGTGTTTGTGCGTCACAATCAAGAGGCCTCAGCGTCGGTATTTTTGACTTTGCGTACCGGCACTAGCCTTAAGCAAGAAGAGGTCGACTCGATTGTTGATATGGTCGCGAGCGCAGTTCCGGGCATGAAGCCGACCCGCATTACCGTGACGGATCAGCATGGTCGCTTACTGAGCTCTGGCTCGCAAGATCCAGCCTCTGCGGCAAGACGCAAAGAGCATGAGCTAGAGCGTAAACAAGAACAAGCCTTGCGGGACAAAATTGATTCGGTATTGATCCCGATATTAGGCTTTGGTAACTACACCGCTCAGGTCGATATCCAACTTGATTTTAGTGCGGTCGAACAGACGCGTAAGAGCTTTGACCCTAATACACCCGCAACGCGCAGTGAATACACCCTTGAAGATTACAACAATGGTAATGTGGTCGCTGGCGTGCCAGGCGCACTGAGTAACCAACCGCCTGCCGATGCTTCCATTCCTCAAGATGTGGCCCAAATGAAAGATGGGTCGCTACTTGGCCAAGGTTCTGTGCATAAAGAGGCGACGCGCAACTTCGAACTCGATACCACCATCAGTCATGAGCGTCGTCAAACAGGTGTCGTGAATCGCCAAACGGTCGCCGTCGCGATAAAAAATCGTGCTGTGGTCAATCCTGAAACCGGTGAGACGACCTACCAGCCGCTCTCGGATGCTGACTTAAATTCGATTCGACAAGTATTGGTCGGCGCTGTTGGCTTTAACGAAAATCGCGGTGATTTGTTGAATGTGCTGAGTATGCAATTTGCCGAGCCAGAGATGGACATCGTCCAAGATGTGCCACTATGGGAACACCCGAATTTCAACGACTGGGTACGTTGGTTTGCTAGTGCGCTCGTGATTATTGTGGTGGTACTGGTGCTTGTGCGCCCAGCCATGAAGAAACTGCTCAACCCAGCATCGGATGACGATGAACAACTGTATGGCCCAGATGGCTTACCGATTGGCGCCGATGGTGAAACAAGCTTAATTGGGAGTGATTTAGAAGGTGGCGAGCTGTTTGAGTTTGGCTCAAGTATTGACCTTCCAAATCTACACAAAGATGAAGACGTGCTGAAAGCGGTTCGTGCATTGGTTGCGAATGAGCCGGAACTCGCGGCACAAGTTGTGAAGAACTGGATGCAAAATGCCTAACGAAATGGTCCCACAGGGGGGCGGTGAAGAATCAGAAAACACCGTGGATATTGAATCAATACCGGGTGAGGAGCGCGCGGCGATTCTATTGTTGAGTCTCAATGAAGAGGACGCAGCAGGCATTATTCGCCACTTAGAGCCCAAACAAGTACAACGCGTGGGTAGCGCTATGGCGCGCGCGTCGGATTTAAGCCAAGACAAAGTTGGGGCGGTGCACCGCGCTTTTCTTGAAGATATCCAAAAATACACCAACATTGGTATGGGTAGCGAAGACTTCATGCGTAATGCCCTAGTGGCGGCGCTCGGTGAAGACAAAGCGAATAACTTGGTTGACCAAATCCTGCTGGGTACGGGCTCGAAAGGCCTTGATTCCCTCAAGTGGATGGACCCACGTCAAGTGGCCAGCATCATCGTCAACGAACACCCGCAGATTCAAACCATTGTCTTGTCCTACCTAGAGCCCGATCAATCGGCGGAGATTTTGTCTCAGTTTGCCGAGCGCGATCGTCTCGACCTGATGATGCGTATTGCGAACCTCGAGGAAGTCCAGCCTTCAGCATTGGCCGAGCTAAACGAAATCATGGAGAAGCAGTTTGCGGGTCAAGCAGGGGCGCAAGCCGCCAAGATTGGTGGCTTGAAAGCCGCAGCCGAAATCATGAACTACATGGACAACAACATCGAAGGCGTCTTGATGGAGCAGATGCGCGATCAAGACGAAGATATGGCGACACAGATCCAAGATTTGATGTTCGTGTTCGAGAACTTGATCGAGGTCGACGACCAAGGTATCCAAAAATTGCTGCGTGATGTTCCGCAAGATGCGTTGCAGCGTGCACTCAAAGGTGCCGATGACGCATTGCGCGAGAAGATCTTCAAGAACATGTCTAAGCGTGCAGCTGAGATGATGCGTGATGATCTTGAAGCCATGCCTCCGATCAAGGTGTCGGATGTGGAAACCGCTCAAAAAGAAGTCTTGGCGATTGCGCGTCGCATGGCCGATGCGGGCGAAATTATGCTTGGCGGCGGCGCAGACGAGTTCTTGTAATGGTTTGGGTCATCACCGCTCAACCGAGTGATGACCGCAACGCAAATCAACGCGAAGAGCGATCAGTAATTCAGTGAACGATCAGTACCTCAGTGAGTAAAAGTGTTATGGCCGGAGAAAGAAAGCGCGGTTTTTTACGATTGGATGATGAAGAAGTGGTGGTCCAAAAAGCGGAGCGCTGGGGCATGCCTGACTACACGTCACACACTCACCAGCAAGCCAAAGAAACGGCGCTGAATTACGATCCGAGCTGGATGCCTTTGCCCACCGAACCTGAAGAAGAGGCGCCCGTTGAGCTGACCGATGAGCAAATTGAGCACATCAAGCAGCAGGCGTATCAAGATGGATTGCTGCAAGGTCAAGAAGCCGGTTTCAAGCAAGGCTATGAGAAAGGCAAAGAGCAAGGCTTAGCGGAAGGCCATCAAGAAGGGCTCGAAGCGGGCCGTCAAGAAGGTGTCACGGCAGGCGAAGCCTTTATCAAAGAACAAGTCGATACCTTCATCAACTTAGCCAACCAATTCGCTCAGCCGCTTGAACTGATGAACGCCCAAGTGGAAAAACAGTTGGTCGATATGGTCCTCATCTTGGTGAAAGAGGTGGTGCATGTCGAAGTTCAAACCAATCCTCAAGTCATTCTAGACACCATCAAACAGTCGGTGGAATCTCTGCCTATTTCCGGTCACGCGATTACCTTAAAACTTCACCCCGACGATGTCGCTATTATCCGTTCTGCCTATGGCGAAGACGAATTGAACCTGCGTAATTGGAACTTGATGAGTGAGCCTGCTCTCAATCGGGGCGATGTTCAAATTGAAGCGGGGGAGTCGAGTGTCAACTATCGCCTTGAAGATAGGATTCGCAGCGTGATCCAAAGCTTTTGTGGTGTCAATCGCCATCAAGGTGGTGAGTGATGCTCGAGCTCGCTCAGCGTCTTGGCCAGTACAAAACCCACGGGTTAACGTGTCGCCCAGTGGCGTCCGGTAAGTTGATTCGCGTGGTGGGATTAACGCTCGAAGCGACCGGGTGCCGGGCTCCGATTGGCAGTTTGTGTACCGTGGAAACCATGCACGGTGAAATGGAAGCCGAAGTAGTCGGCTTTTCTGGCGACAACCTTTTTTTGATGCCGAGTGAGCAGATCACCGGCGTGCTGCCCGGGGCGAAAGTGACGCCGCTGACCAGTGATGCAGGCCTGCCTGTTGGTATGGAGCTTCTTGGTCGAGTGATTGACGGCGTAGGCAACCCACTCGATGGTCTTGGCCCGATTTATACCGAGAAAAAAGCCTCGTTTAATGTGGAACCGATTAATCCGCTGGCACGTAAACCGATCACGGAGCCGCTGGATGTCGGCATTAAAGCGATCAACGGCTTATTGACAGTGGGCAAAGGCCAACGTATTGGTCTGTTCGCCGGTTCTGGTGTCGGTAAATCGGTGACACTCGGTATGATGACTCGAGGCACAACTGCGCAAGTGGTGGTGGTCGGCTTGATCGGTGAACGTGGCCGAGAAGTGAAAGAGTTTATCGAAGAAATTTTGGGTGTGGATGGTCGCCAGCGCTCTGTGGTGGTCGCAGCGCCCGCCGATGCCTCGCCGTTGATGCGTTTGAAAGGGTGCCAGACCGCCCTGACCATTGCGGAATATTTTCGCGATCAAGGGCTCGATGTGCTGCTTTTAATGGACTCCTTAACCCGTTTTGCTCAAGCGCAACGTGAAATTGCGCTATCGGTTGGCGAACCGCCGGCAACCAAAGGTTACCCGCCTTCGGTCTTTGCCAAATTACCCGCTTTGGTAGAGCGAGCCGGTAACGGTGGCCCCGATCAGGGCTCCATTACCGCATTTTTTACCGTACTGACCGAAGGGGATGACCTGCAGGACCCGATAGCAGACGCATCGCGAGCCATTCTCGATGGTCACGTTGTGCTCTCGCGAGAAATGGCCGATGCGGGTCATTATCCAGCGATTGATGTCGAAAAATCGGTCAGTCGTGTCATGCCACAGATCACCACCGATGAGCATATTTTGATGTCCAAAGCGGTGAGACAAATCCTCTCGATTTGTCGCAAGAATCAAGATCTGGTCTCTATTGGTGCTTACAAACCGGGTACCGATGCAGCGATTGATGGCGCGTTTACTATCAAGCCGAAACTCGATGGTTATCTACAGCAAGGAATGAAAGAGAGCGTGCCGTACGATATGTGCGTAAATATGCTCAAGAACTTGCTGCAAGGAGAGTGATAGTCGATGGATAACGCGTTGGCATTCTTGCTAGAGCAGGCGAAAGAACAGGAAAATCAGGCGGTCATGGCGCTTACACAGGCTCGCGGTGAGCTAGAAGGCTATTACCGACAGCTCAAACAGATTGAGCAATACCGCCTAGATTACTGCCAGCAACTGGTTGAACGAGGTCAGCAAGGGTTAACGGCTAGCCAATATACCCACTTAAACCGCTTTTTAACCACGCTCGATGAGACCCTCGCCAAACAGCAGAAAGCCGAGCACCATTTTAAGAGTCAGGTAGAAAGCTGTGAGCAGCACTGGCTGGAGCGTCGCAAACAGCGACGTTCGTATGAATGGCTGATGGAGAAAAAACGCAGTGAAAAAGCGCGTGAACAAGAGCATCGCGAGCAAAAGCTGATGGATGAGTTTGCCACCTTGCAATATTCACGGCGGAAGCCGAACTGATCGCTCATTATCATCGTAAAAACTTCGTATTAGCTTCCAACTATGGCGTGATTTTTGCTGATATCCTAGCTAACCCCTGTTCCGTCTCTGCGCTGTTTCGAGATGATTAACTGTGAGTAGCTCAACTATGAATATCAATTTATCGTCTGTTTCTGACAGCGGAAAAGCCGCTAAGGTCGCGCCAAGCACGGGTGAGGCCAGCACTGAGAAAAACAGTGGAGAAGGCTTTTTTTCTAAACTCGCTGCGCTGATTAAAGGTGAAGGCGGAAAAGGCGACGGATCCGGTGATGGGGTAAAAGCGCAAGGCAAAGTCCCTGTAGAGAAAGCACCCGAAGAAAAAGCCCCCACAGAGCAAGCAAGCGCGAGTGAGGCGTCTAAGTCAACGTCTAACGGCGATAAGTCGACATCGACCGCCAATCAATCTACCGACGAGTTACTCGAGGCCGAATCGGTAAGTTCGAAAGCCGACGGTGCAAAAGGCGAAAGCGATCGCGCAGCCTCAGCTAAGGTGTTGGCTGCGACGGATGATAGCGAGGCCTCCCTACCGAAAGACCAAGCGGCGAAAATTGTGTCCGACAATGACCAAGTATTGCAGCGTCTGGATGAATCTAATCGTGCCCTCAAGGCAAAAGACGGCAAGAACTTGCCTCATGAAGCCAATGCCGCCAAGCTCGATCCTGCAACGGATACGCCTAAAGTGTCTGTTGAAGGGCAAGTGTCTGTTCAAGCCGCCGCCATCTCCGCTCAAGGCGATGAAAAGACCCAACCAGAATCCTTTGTGCGCTCAAATGAGAGTGAAGTGGTGAGAGTGCACGGCGAAACCCTGCACGCAAATAGCCAGGCTAGAGATGAAGGTCAAGATGCAAATGCAGTGCAAGCCGCCGCGGGCTCGGCCACTGTCAGCGATGGCGAATCGCTTGCTGTAAGCGAGGTATCTGAGCAGGCGAAAGCGGAATCGGCGAAAAAGTACCTTAATGTGGAGTCTCCACTTGTGGATAGCGAACAAGATGGTGCTTCGCCGCAGGTTGCCGCTGCAGTGACCGCGAGTGTGGCGGCAAAAGCGGGACAAGAACCCACATCAACCGATGCACTGCCTGTAGATAAGGCGACTCAACACCGTTTCAACACCGGGCAACATCAAGCCGATGCGACCGCAGCCCAAAACGCACGGAATGCCAGCGCCATGACGGTAGACACCGAATTTAGCGAAGCTGACGTTGATACGAACAGAGCAGAGCAAGCGGCCAATGTCTCTGCTGCCTCCTTGACTGCAGAGCCCCAAACCGTATCGGCCGATACTGTTACGGATACCGAAACGCCAACGCAAGCAACAGCCATCCCATGGGCCGTACAAGGTGAGGCGGTGGTCAAAGAGGAGGTCAATCTGGCCCGAGATCCGCAAGTGAAATCTCAGCAAGCGGTGCTCGCGCACTCAGTACAACAAGCGATGCATCAAACGCAGTCAGTGACACCTACGCCGCTGCAACAGGCTGCCACTTCGCCTATTCCTAACGCTGCCGCGCAAGCGATCCCCACATCGCCTATACCCACCGACCTAAGCGCCAGCGCGATGCGGAATGTGGCGGCGAACCCGGCACTGCAAGAGCAGGCACTGTTAAAATCGGCGTTGGGAGCGAAAGTCGCGGTGGGCGCCGTCCAAAGTGGGGAGAGCAAAGAGGCGGCATCGGGAGAGCATTTTGCTCAGCAGTTGGCCGCCGCGAGTGGGCAGCAGCTTGGCACTCAACCTAATGGCATGCGTGCGGAGCAAGCCAATCCTGCGCAAGTTCCTTTGCAGCTCAGCCGTGATGTGGCTGCGGATCAAGTGGCAGAGCGCGTACAGATGATGATGTCGAAAAACTTGAAAAACATCGACATTCGCCTTGATCCCCCTGAGCTAGGCCGCTTACAAATTCGCATGAACATGAATGGTGACGGCGCCACTGTCCACTTTACTGTCGCCAACCAAGGCGCGCGCGATATTATCGAGCAATCGATGCCAAGACTGCGTGAAATGCTCGCTCAGCAAGGGGTTCAGCTGGGAGACACCTCCGTTCAGCAACAGGCCTCTGGCCAGCAGCAAGGACGCTATGCAACAGGCAGTGGGCAAGGAAATGGTCAAGGGAGCAGCAATCACGCCTTTGGCGGTGAAGAAAACCTTGAACCAGACACCAATCTTGATTTGAATGTAGCAACAAAGCGTGATGGAATCAGTTATTACGCTTAAACTGTTAGAAAAACTAGGATTTAGAGACCGTTAAGTTATGGCAGACGAAGATATCACCGCAGAAGCTCCCAAAGGGAAAGGCAAATTACTGATCATAGTGGCCGTTGTTGTTGTCTTGCTGCTTGGCGGTGGTGGTGCCGCGTTCTTTTTGATGGGTTCAGATGAGCCCTCCGGAGAACAGGCTGCAACGCAACAGCAAGTGGTGACGCCCGCCGAGCCTGTCTCTTATGTCAATATTCCTCAGCCGTTTTTGTTTAACGTGACGGGCGACAAACGTGACCGCATGGTACAGATCAAAGTGCAGTTGATGGTGCGTGGCAGCGAAAATGAAAACCTGGCCCGCTATCACTCGCCACTGATCGAGAGTTCCCTGCTGAGCACGTTTGCTTCGGCAACGGTGGACCAACTACGCAGCGTCAACGGACGCGTGGAGTTGCGCGACAAAGCGACGGATGACATCAAGGCCAGTTTGACCAGAGCTGTGGGTCAGCCTGTGATTGAACGAGTGCTATTTACTGATTTTGTAATGCAATAGGTGACGCGTGACTGATCTATTAAGCCAAGATGAGATCGATGCGCTGCTTCACGGCGTCGATGACGTCGATGAGATAGAAGAAGAGAGTAACGAGCAAGACGCGAGCGCCGTCGATTTTGACTTTTCCTCTCAAGACCGCATTGTTCGTGGTCGGATGCCAACCCTCGAGCTGATCAACGAACGCTTTGCTCGTCATATGCGTATCAGCCTGTTCAACATGCTGCGTAAAACCGCTGAAGTCTCGATCAACGGCGTGCAGATGATGAAGTTCGGCGAGTATCAAAATACACTTTACGTACCGACCAGTCTCAACATGGTGCGCTTTCGACCTCTAAAAGGTACGGCGCTGATCACCATGGAAGCACGCTTAGTGTTTATTTTGGTGGAGAACTTCTTTGGCGGTGATGGCCGTTTTCACGCGCGGATTGAAGGGCGTGAATTTACGCCCACTGAACGTCGAATCGTTCAATTGCTGCTCAAAATCGTCTTTGAAGATTACAAAGAAGCATGGTCGCCTGTGATGGGGGTCGAGTTTGAGTATCTCGACTCCGAAGTGAACCCGAGCATGGCGAACATTGTCAGCCCGACGGAAGTGATCGTTGTGAGCTCGTTTCATATCGAAGTGGATGGCGGGGGCGGCGATTTCCATGTCGTGATGCCATACTCAATGGTAGAGCCGATCCGTGAGTTGCTCGATGCCGGTGTTCAATCGGATAAGATGGAAACTGACGTGCGCTGGAGCACGGCGCTGCGCGAAGAGATCATGGATGTCCCAGTGAACTTTCGCGTTAACTTGCTCGAGCAAGATATTTCCCTACGCGACCTAATGGAGCTGCGTCCTGGCGATATTATCCCGATCCATATGCCAGAGCACGCCACTATGTTTGTAGAAGAGTTACCGACCTATCGGGTCAAAATGGGCCGCTCAGGGGAAAACCTTGCGGTACAAATATCGGAAAAAATTAAGCGTCCCGATGTAGTGAAAACCGATATTGCCTTCTTGGGCAAAGATGTCATCTCCGAGTTAGAAGATGACGAAGGCGACATTGAAGATTAATTGAAGAGTAGGAATTAGGTATGGAACCAAGTGACGATCAGAAACTGGCGGACGAATGGGCGGCAGCCCTAGGAGAAGATCCCAACGCGCCAGAGATCGATGTGGATGAAGTGATGTCAGCGCAACTGGATGAGTTAGAAGATACCTCCTCACCCATTTCCGATGACGAGCGCCGTAAGCTCGATACCATCTTGGACATTCCGGTTACCATCTCTATGGAAGTGGGCCGCTCGCAGATCAGCATTCGTAACCTACTGCAACTCAACCAAGGTTCAGTGGTCGAACTTGAGCGCTTGGCCGGGGAGTCACTCGATGTATTGGTCAACGGCACCTTGATTGCCCACGGTGAAGTGGTGGTGGTCAATGACAAGTTCGGTATCCGTTTGACTGACGTTATCAGCCAAACTGAGCGTATTAAGAAGCTTCGTTAAGCCATGGGGCCTGCAACCGATAGCCAGTTAGACATAGCGACCACCTTTGGGTCGCTGTTGTTCGTTGTCGCTTTTATTTTGTTTTTGGCTTGGCTACTCAAGCGAATGCGCGTTCCCGCTATTGGCAATCAGCCGGGGTTGAGTGTGGTACGCCAAATCGCGGTGGGCACTAAAGAGCGTATCGTGATTGTTCAAGCCGGAGAAGAGCAGTTCTTAGTCGGCGTGACGGCGCAGTCTATCCAGTTGATTGCGAAGTTGGATAAGCCACTTTCTCAGGAGGAGTTAGCCACCAGTCCGTTTGCAAGCCAACTGACTCAGCTATTGAAAAAGAATGATAAATCGTAGTCGAACTTTTTGGGTCTGGATGACCTTGCTATGGTCTCTTCTCTCTACGGCGGTGGTCGCACAGGAGGAGTTAGCGACATCGGTACCGAGTAATGCGGCGGGCGCATCGTCTGTGACTGTCTCGGCGATGGAGCGTGAACAAGGCGCTTCCGGTAGCAGCGCACAAACGTTGTCGACCGGTAGCTTGACCGGCGGTGGCGGCGGTATCCCTGCCTTTACCATGACCACCAACCCTGACGGCACAGAAGACTATTCCGTCAATCTACAGATTCTCGCTTTGATGACCATGCTGGGCTTTTTGCCCGCCATGGTCATTTTGATGACCTCATTTACCCGCATCGTTGTGGTGATGTCTATTTTGCGTCAAGCGATGGGTTTGCAGCAGACGCCGTCGAACCAAGTGATCATTGGCATTGCTATCTTTCTTACTTTTTTCATCATGTCGCCAGTACTGAGTAAAATTAACGACGACGCGATTCAACCCTACATCAATGAACAAATCACGGCACGTGACGCGTTCGATTTGGCGCAAGTGCCAATGAAAGATTTCATGCTCAAACAGACGCGTGTTAAAGATCTGGAAACCTTTGTCAACATTTCGGGCTCCGACGCAACCGCTCCAGAAGAGGTGTCGATGGCGGTGCTGATCCCGGCGTTCATTACTTCTGAGCTCAAGACGGCGTTTCAAATCGGCTTTATGCTCTTTTTGCCTTTCCTCATCATTGACCTAGTGGTCGCTTCTGTCTTAATGGCCATGGGTATGATGATGCTCTCACCCATGATCGTCTCGCTACCATTCAAACTGATGCTGTTTGTGCTGGTGGATGGTTGGAACCTGATTTTGTCGACCTTGGCCGGCAGTTTTGCGTTGTAGCGGGAGGAGACCATGACGCCAGAGGTTTTTGTCGAAATGTTTCGCGGCGCACTGTGGATGGTGCTCATTATGGTGTGCGCCATCATTATCCCAAGCTTGCTGATTGGTCTTGTGGTGGCGATTTTCCAAGCCGCAACGTCGATTAACGAACAAACGTTGAGTTTCTTGCCACGTTTGATTGTCACATTGCTAGCGTTAATGCTGTTTGCTCACTGGATGACACAAATGCTCATGGAGTATTTCTTTGCCATGGTTGAGCGACTACCTCAGGTTCTCTACTAGGAGCGGGTATGGAATATCCCGCTAGCGTCGTCCTCGACTGGATTGCCAACTACTTTTGGCCCTACACGCGTATTGCTGCCATGTTGATGGTGATGTC
>NZ_JCBDGX010000021.1:0-21985 GCF_059834345.1 Vibrio sp. R11-SG3-ISO3-SZ | reverse complement strand
CTGAGTCAATCTCTTCTGCTTCGACGGCGTCTAAGTCCACCGAGTCTGAGTCCATTATACCTAAGCCAATTGCATCTGAGCCCACTGCACCTAAACCTAGCGCAACCAAACCAAGCATTGAGACACCCGCGAAAACCGCGTCTAAGCCGACGAAAATCGAGTCAAGCGTCGGTTCCATTCGGGTAGATATTGATAAAGTCGATAGCTTGATAAACTTGGTGGGCGAACTGGTCATCACGCAATCCATGTTGACGGAAATTGGTAACGATTTTACCCCTGACAAATTGGATAAACTCAAAGCTGGCCTCGAGCAGCTGTTGCAAAACAGCAAGGAGCTGCAAGATAACGTCCTCAATATTCGCATGTTGCCAATGAGCTTTGCCTTTAGTCGCTTCCCCCGCTTGGTTCGAGATTTGTCATCTCGCTTGGACAAACAGGTGGATTTAGTGATCAAGGGCGAGCACACGGAACTCGACAAAACGGTGCTAGAGCGCATTGTTGATCCGCTCGTGCATTTGGTCCGAAATGGCATTGACCACGGCATAGAGTCACGCCAAACGCGCAGTGAACGAGGTAAACCCGAGGCTGGGATCATTGAGCTTAATGCTTTCCATCAAGGCGGCTCTATCATCATTCAAATATGCGACGATGGCGCCGGACTCGATTGCGATGTGCTGTGGAGTAAAGCGCAGGAAAAAGGCGTTGTCGCGAGCGATGCCAACCGGGACGAGTTTTCCAAACAGCAGGTGATGAACCTGATTTTTGCCCCCGGTTTTTCGACGGCGGAATCGGTCTCAGATATCTCTGGGCGAGGCGTGGGTATGGATGTGGTCAAGCGCAACATTGAAGAATTGGGCGGCCACATCGAGGTGGAATCCGAGCTGGGCAAAGGCAGCCGTTTCACCATCAGCTTACCCCTTACCTTGGCGATTTTGGACGGTCAGCTTATCAAAGTGGCCGACCAAGTGTTTGTCATTCCATTGCTGACCATCATCGAATCGGTCTCTTTGGATGAGAGCAAAATTAAACGCGCTTCCGGTGGCGTATTATTGTATCGCTTACGCGAAGAAAGCATCCCTATCATGAATCTGCAATCTGAACTCGAACTGGCTCCCGCTACGCCCAGTGAGCACCCCATATTGTGCTTTGTTGAAGCGGCAGGCAATCGCGTTGGGTTATTGGTTGATGAACTGTTAGAGCAGCAACAGGTGGTCATCAAGAGTTTGGAGTCGAACTACAGCAAAGTCTCGGGCATTTCTGGCGCCACCATTTTAGGGGATGGGTCGGTGTCATTGATTTTGGATATTCAGGGATTAATCACCGGCTTTTTGAAAACCCACCTTGATGCGGCGGGCAGTAACGGATTAGCGGCGTAGGGAGACATCATGAAGCAAGTGACCACCATTCAACCTGATACAGACGCGCTTGCTCAAGACGCGGCGTTAGTGTCTGGGCAGTACAGCGACGAGCTTGGTGAGCAGAGCGCGGATTTTCTCAGCTTTCTGCTTGCTGACGAGTTGTATACGGTGCCGATTAAGGATGTCGAAGAGATTCGGGTTTGGGAAAAGCCGACGCCGATACCTCGCGCCCCGGAATTTGTCTGTGGCGTGATCAATATTCGCGGCATGATCGTGCCAGTGACGGATTTAAGACGACGATTTTCGTTAGGTGAATGCCAATACTTGCCCACGACCGTTGTCATTGTATTGCGAGAAGAGGGTGATCAAGGTGAGCGTCTGATGGGCGTCGTGGTGGATGCGGTCAGCGATGTGTTGGCGCAAGACGACAAAACCCTTCACCCCTGTGTTGGCGACACGGCCGTGACACCCTATTTGGTTGGGTTGATGAATGTGGGCGAGCAGGTGATGTCCCTGCTTGATACCCATGAGCTGCTCAACATGGACAAAATCTTAAGGGCGAAGTAATGGAAACCCGACATGAGTTTTTAAGTTTCACCCTACAAGATGACGAATACGGCGTGCCGATTTTAGATGTGCGAGAACTACGGGGCTGGTCGCCGGTGCGCAAAGTCCCGAACTCGCCGGACTATTTCAAAGGCGTGTGGGAAATTCGCGGCGAGTACTTACCCATCATTGACCTCAAAATGCGTCTTGGTCTGGGCAAAACCGAGCTGACCGACGTGACGGTCGTCGTGGTGTTGAGTGATGGTCAAGGCAACCCATTTGGCATCATGGTTGATGCGGTGTCAGAGGTGTATCCCCTCAGTGATGAGTCCATCAAGGCACCACCTAAAGTGTCGATGGGGGTAGACCAGCGTTTTATTCGGGGGCTCGCTTCGGTGCAAGCAGGTCACCTCATCCTACTGAATATGGAAGCTTTATTGGATGTCGAAAAGCTTTCTGAACTGACTCAACATGAGAGCTGGGTCTAAAGCAAACACTGATAACAATAGAGCATGGCAAGAAGAGGGACAGGTATGGGATTTTGGAACAGAAAGGCAGAGCAAGCTCAGCAATTTTCAACCCCGACGGAAGACACGTTGACTCAAGACTTTACTCTGGATGTGGAGCAAGAGAGCGGCATTTCCAAAGAGCAACTCATGTCTGCACTGAATGCGGCGCAAACCGCGCTGATGATGATTGATCGTGATTTCAAGATTACCTATCTCAATCAGAAGTCTCTGGAACTACTCAAGCACCATGAAGCGCTGTTTCAATCAATGTGGCCGAGTTTCAAGGCAAACGAAGATGACTTACTCGGGTTCTGTATAGATGCGTTCCACGCTAATCCAAGCCACCAGCGCCAACTTCTTTCTAATCCCAATAATTTACCTTACACCACGACCATTTCGGTCAAAGACGTGAGGATTGAACTCAATGTCGGCGCCATCATAGATGCCAAAGGGCAGTATGTTGGTAATACCTTGGAATGGTCTGATGTCACGCAGTCTGAGCAGATAAGCCAAGACATTGCGAGACTCCAAGCCGCTGTTGACCAAGCGCAAACTGCCATGGTGATGATTGACCGAGACTTTTTGATCACCTACATCAACAAAGAGACGCTGACGCTATTTCGTCAGCACGAGGCGACGCTGCGCTCGGTATGGTCTGGATTTACCGCAAGTGCGGAATGGCTTATGGGGCGTTGTATTGATGAGTTTCATCAAAACCCCGCTCATCAGCGCAAGATGCTGGCCGATCCGAACAATTTACCTTACAGCACAGATATCACCATTGGTGATTTGAAGATTGAGTTGAACGTCGCTGCCATACACGATGCCCAAGGGGCTTACATTGGCAATACGCTAGAGTGGCGCGATGTCACCGATGAGCGAGCAAAAGAAGAAGAGATCGGGCGCCTCGCCTCTGCGGTGGCGGGCATGACGACGAATCTAATGATGGCCGATATGGAAGGGGTGATTACTTACGTCAACCCGGCTTTGCTCACTTTACTAAAATCGCGTGAAGCGGAGCTAAGGCAAGCACTTCCCGGCTTTGATGCCAGCAATTTAGTTGGGCGTAACATCGATGTATTCCATAAAAACCCCGCCCATCAAAAGAGCATCATTGCTAACCCTGACCGCTTGCCATTTAGCTCTAATATTGCGGTCGGAGGACTAGAGTTCAATTTGACCTGTATTGCCATGAAAGATGGCCAGGGCAAGTACATCGGTCCTGCCTTACAGTGGGTGGATATTACCGAACAGCAAGATGGGCAGCGTCAGGTCGAGTCTTTGATACAAAAAGCGATCGCCGGTGAGCTGCAAGAGCGTATTGACACCAGTGTGTACAGCGGCTTTATGAAAGAGTTGGGGGATGGCATTAATAGCCTACTCGACACTATGGTGACACCGATAGGGCAGTGCATTGATGTGATGAGCCAAGTGGCGAAAGGGAATCTTAATACGACGATGCCCGAGAGCAATAACGGGGAACTGGGTCGATTGTCTCACTCGGTCAATACCTCGATTCTCAACTTGCGCGATATGGTGGATAAGATCACGCAATCCTCGGCGCGCGTTGCTACCGCCTCATCAGAGATCGCCGAAGGCAACAACGATTTGAGTCAACGAGTGGAAGCTCAAGCCGCGAATCTCGAGCAAACCGCGGCGAGCATGGAACAGATGACAGCAACGGTGAAACAAAATGCCGACAACGCGAAAGGCGTTAACGAATTGGCCGTGGATGCAACGAAAAAAGCCACCAAAGGCGGCCAAGTGGTTGGTCAGGCGGTTTCTGCGATGGCTGACATTAACTCGGCCAGTAAAAAGATCTCCGACATCATTGGCGTAATAGACGAAATTGCGTTTCAAACCAACTTGTTAGCACTTAATGCAGCGGTGGAAGCGGCGCGCGCTGGCGAGCAAGGGCGCGGTTTCGCCGTTGTCGCGGGTGAAGTGCGCAATCTAGCGCAGCGCAGTGCGGCGGCAGCCAAAGAGATCAAGGGCCTTATCAAAGACAGTGTGGAGAAAGTCGATGAAGGTTCACGCTTAGTGGGTGAGTCTGGCGACACACTCAGTGAAATTGTCGAAGCGGTGGAGAAGGTCAACCAGTTGATTGAACAGATTGCCTCTTCCAGTGTGGAGCAATCGACCGGCATTGATGAGATCAATCGAGCTGTCGCGACGATGGACGAAATGACACAGCAGAATGCGTCGCTGGTTGAAGAAACCTCAGCCGCCAGTCAATCGCTCAAAGATGAAGGCAAAGAGTTGCTCAATCTTATGAACTTCTTTGTGACCGACGCCAAAGTGGCCAGCTTTGATTCGCGCAGCAACAAAGCCCCTAACGAAAATAACGTCAGAGAGATTCGCACCAACAAAGCCAGCAACACGGCATTTAAGGTGGAAGAGGAAGGCGACGAATGGGAAGAATTTTGAACACGGAATTGACGCTACCCGAGCAAGAGTTTGAGCTCACGGATAAAGATTTTCATTTTATCCAATGGTTTATGCATAAACACGTGGGCATTTTTCTCTCGGATCAGAAGCGCGCTATGGTCTATGGCCGTGTCAGTCGTCAGTTGCGCCGATTGGGGCTACGCCGTTTTAGAGAGTATCGCCCGTTGATTGAGAATGACCGCCAGGAGCGAGTCACTTTCATCAATTGTTTGACGACCAATAAAACGTCGTTTTTCCGTGAGTACCACCATTTTGAATTTTTGGAGCAGGTGCTCAGTCGCCAGTGGCAAGAGCAAGGCAAAAAGCAGGTCGCGGTGTGGTCCGCGGGCTGCTCTAGTGGTGAGGAGCCCTACAGCATTGCCGCTTCACTTGCGGCATTTGAACGCAAAGGTCAGTTGGACGAAGTCGTGATTGTTGCGACAGACCTAGATACTGCGGTACTCGAGAAGGCGCAACTTGGCATTTACAGTGATGAGGCACTCAACTCTATTCCTAAGCACTATCTAAAGGGGAACTTTGTTCGAGGTGTGGGACGCCAAAGCGGCCAGATCAAAGTCAAACAGCGTCTAATGGATCACGTACAGTTTTCACCACTCAACTTGCTTGAAGCTTGGCCATTTACAGCGAGCTTTGATGTCATATTCTGCCGTAACGTGATGATCTATTTCGACAAAAAAACGCAGGCGCGATTGCTCAAACGCTTTTATCAACAGCTATCCCCTGATGGGGTGCTGTTTTTAGGCCACTCGGAGAGCTTACCTGATGGAGTGGATTGCTTTCATCACCTCGGTCACACAATTTATGTCAAAAAGTAGGAAGCGGTTATGACGCCATACCACGGCCCGAACGTCGACCCGCAAAATGGGGCTTGTCATGTTAGTCGGTTTTATCACCCTATCCGAGAAAAACACTTTGTCAAAGTGTACCCCGGCGGCGTTTATTGCAGTGAGGCGAGTGACGAGTTGATTGTGACTGGTCTAGGGTCATGCATCTCAGCCTGCATGTGGGATCCCGTCACACGTATCGGCGGCATGAATCACTTTCTCCTGCCTTTTGAGAATCGCAGCCAAATCAAATCTTGGCAGCCGAGCGCGTTGGATTCGAGTGCTTCTCGCTACGGTTGTTATGCGATGGAAATGTTGATCAATCAACTGATTGGTTTGGGTGCGCGTCGGCATCGCTTGGTGGTTAAACTGTTTGGTGGGGCGCAAATGCTCGGCAAAGAATCGATGATAGGGGAGAAAAACGTCAGTTTTATTCTGAGTTATGTTGAGCGCGAGCAATTGGATGTGGTGGCGCAAGATCTTGGGGGAATGGAGCCAAGAAAAATACTCTTTGATCCCTCGATTGGAAAAGTGTGGCTGAAACGGGTGCCCTTTAATGAAGTGCATACGGTGCATCAACAAGAATCGACCTATGCCTATAAGTTGGAGCACGAACGTGACAATGGCGATGACGCGGAGCTGTTTATATGAAAAAAATCAGAGTATTGGTGGTCGATGATTCGCCGGTATTCCGCGCGATCTTGACTGAGTTGATCAACAGCGATCCGGATCTTGAGGTGGTCGCCAGTGCAGAAGATCCGTATCAAGCTCGGGCGTTGATCAAACAACACAATCCCGATGTGCTGACCCTGGATATCGAAATGCCAAAAATGAATGGCGTTCAGTTCTTAAAAAATCTAATGCGTTTACGGCCGATGCCTGTGGTGATGATCTCCACGTTAACGCAGCACGGCGCAGAGCCGACGCTGGCGGCACTGGAACTCGGGGCGGTGGACTACTTTCCCAAGCCTGCGGTGCAAAACACCGCCGAGATGGTCAATTACAAAAAGCTGGTGAATGAAAAGATCAAAGTCGCCGCGGGCGCCAACGTAGGGCGAGAGACAGTGGCGCCTGATGCGCAAAAACTCGATCCTATACGCCAAACCAATCACATTGAGCTGATTGCCATCGGCGCCTCCACGGGAGGGACGGAAGCGGTCAATCAGGTGCTTAAAACCTTGCCTGCCGGTCTGCCGCCGATAGTGATTACCCAGCACATTAGCGCGATGTTTTCCGCCTCGTTTGCGCGCAGGCTCGACGCGAACTCGGATATACAGGTGACAGAACTTGGCCAGGCTCGTGAGGCGCTGAAATCAGGCTGCGCCTATTTAGCCCCCGGCGATAAGCATTTGGTCGTTACCCGACGTGGCGGGCAGTTATACGCAGAACTTGACGACAGGCCAGCGATCAATCGCCACAAACCCTCTGTGGATGTCATGTTTGATGCCGTTGCCGAGACGTTAGGCGAGCACGCGATTGGTATCTTGCTCACCGGTATGGGTAAAGACGGTGCGCGAGGCATGTTGAAGATGAAGCAGCAAGGCGCGCCGACCATTGCTCAAGATGAGTTGAGCTCAGTGGTGTGGGGCATGCCGGGCGCCGCGGTGTATTTGGGCGCTGCGGAGTACGTTCTCGGGCTGCATAAAATACCGAAACAGATTTGTCAGTTGGTGAGCCTATGAAGAAAAAGAGAATACTGAGTCATCGCGTACGCTGCGCGCTCGCGGTGCTTATTCAAGTGCTGCTGTTGGGTGTGGGGGTGAGTTATGCGCCGTCTCAGCTTCAACTTGCCTTAATGATCGCCGTGGCGGCGGTGCCTTGGATTGTCTTAGCCAAGCCTCGCCCGATGCCAACTGAGAGCGCTGCGTCTTCACAGGCCCCCTCGAGCGATGATCCCAACCTTGCTCGGGAAGCGGCGTTGGGGCACATCTTGCAACGTGTTATCCCTCAATTATCGGATCCGCTTAGCCATCAACGCAGCGTGGTAGACGAGTCAGTAGACACCTTAAATGAAAGCTATTTTGAATTGCGAAAGCTGGCGGAAGAGCAGAGCCAAGTGACGAGTGAGTTGGTGGAAACCTTGCTGGGTAATCACGGCAGCGATCATGACATCAGCCAAGTGTTACCGAAAACCGAAGCCATTATTCGCCACTTTGTGGACACCTTAGTGATCGTCTCGGAAAAAAGTATTTCTGCGGTGCACAGCATTCACGATATGTCAGACAAGCTCGATTCGGTGTTTAAGTTACTCAACCAAGTTCGCGGGTTATCCGAGCAGACCAACCTACTGGCGCTCAATGCGGCGATTGAAGCGGCGCGAGCGGGTGAGGCTGGGCGCGGGTTTGCCGTCGTTGCCGATGAAGTACGACACCTTTCGGTCAAAGCGGAAGAGCTGAATAACCAAATTGAGCGCGAAATTAACACCGCGCAAGCTACGGTACAAGAGGCCAACAAAACCGTTGGAGAGATGGCCTCCATCGATATGACGGAAGCGATCGAATCGAAAGAAAAAGTCGATGACATGTTGCGAGGCGTGCAGCAGCTCAATGTGTCGGTTGAACAAGAAGTCCACAAAATCAAGCACAGCGGTGATCTGCTCAGTGTTCAGGTTGCCAACGGCATTCGCGCCCTGCAATTTGCTGACATCATTACGCAGCAAGGGGAGTACGCGCAAGGTAGCGTGGCGTTTATCCAACAGCTGGCCGATCTGACGCTGGCATGGACAGAACGCACCCTCAGTGACGCTGAGTTTGCGAGTGAACTGCACGCATTGCTTGAACAGGTTGAGCAAAGAGGTTCACCGGCGGCAACGCAAGCAAACATTGATGAAGGCGAAGTTGAGCTGTTTTAATCCACCAAGGGGGCAATATGTCGGTTAAGTCTACAGTGAATTCAGGCTCACGTGAGGTGACCATTACCATTGAAGGGGCGTTTGGGTTTAACCTCGTTCAAGATTTTCGGCGCTGCTATACAGACAAACACAGTTATCGGTTTACCATTGATTTACGCAAAGTCGACTATATCGACAGTGCAGGGCTTGGGATGCTGTTAAACATGCACAATTATCTCGGGCAGCCCGATGGGGCGATTCGCATCACTAACACCTTGCCACAGGTGCGAAAAATCCTCGCCATTTCCCGTTTCGATAAGAAGTTCTCGATAGAGTAAGGACTGCCTATGCATGTCATGATCATCGATGACCACGCCACCAACCGTGAGCTGTGTCGCTTTATTCTCGATCATATCACCGAACGCATTACCATGTTTGAAAATGGCCAAGGGGTGGTGGAGGCGATGCAACAGATGGATTCGATGCCGGATCTGATTTTGTTGGATGTCATGATGCCGGTGAAAGATGGGTTCACTACCGCGCAAGAAGTCAGAGAAGCCTTTCCTAACGTCCACATTCCGATCATTTTCTTAACCGCTTTGGATGATCGCGCCTCTTTTGAGCGCTGCCTTGCCTTTGGTGATGACTTTATCCTCAAACCGGTGGAGCGCAATGTCCTCATTGCCAAAGTGCAAGCGCACTATCGGATTGTCAAAATGCACAATGAAGTGATGCAGCAGCGTGATGAACTGAGCCAGTTCCATGAACAAGTACGGTACGACTATTCGATTGCCGAGTCGATTTTTGCCAATCTCGCTCAAGAGATGAGCCGCCAGGTCAGCAATGTGTACGGCATCCATTATTTGTCGACCCCCTCTACCATCTTTAACGGTGATTTAATTGTTCTTGCAAAGCGGCCACACGGTGGTGTCTATGTGATGATCGCTGACGCCACAGGACACGGCTTACCGGCGGCGATCTCCGCGCTACCTGCGACGCGCGCATTCTTTACGATGGCGGCGAAAGGATTACCGCTCGGGGAAATTGTTACCGAAATCAACGAAGTGTTGGTGCGTTTCCTTCCGATGGGAATGATGCTTGCCGCCAGCGTGTTTGAAGTAAGAGCCAATGGCTTTGAAGTCTCTTGGTGGGGAGGTGGTTTGCCTGATGGGTATATTGTCGATCCTGGAGGCGAGATTGTCAGCCGTTTAGTCTCAAGCCACATGCCGTTGGGCGTGCTTGAGCCGCACGAGTTTGAAGCCGACATTATGCACTACAAACTGGAGCCTGATCAGCAGATCGTTTGCTACACCGATGGCGTGATTGAAGCCGCCAGCCCCAACAATGAACAGTTTGGCGCCAAGCGCCTTGAGGCCTGTTTCACAGGTCAGCGCGCGGTCATCCCAACGCTGTATGAAGCGGTACAAGCCTTTAGCAATCAAGAGGTGCGTGACGATTTATCCATTTTGACCATGCATTTCCCCATTACCGTCGCGGAAGAAGAGGCTTGTCAAACGGTGGAACAGCAGAGACGTCAAGTGCCGATACATGCCAGTCTGCAATTTGACGGCCATAAGCTGCGCCACCTGTCGGTAATGGCCGAAGTTAGGCAATTTTTACAGGGAATGTTATCGGGTGGCCCACATCTGGATCTGATTTGTTCGGTGGCCTCTGAGCTCTTTTCTAATGCCATCGAGCATGGTTTGCTCAAGCTTGATTCCTCCGTAAAAGATGACCCCGACGGCTTTTTTACCTATTACCAGCAGCGAGAGGATAAACTCAAGCAGCTTGAAGACAGTGCCTGGGTCAAACTTGAGCTCGATTATCAGCCTGACAGTGAGAAGGTCACCATGATTTTGCTTCATAACGGCGAGGGATTTGACTACGAAAAACGCCAGCAAGTTCAAGACGGACACACCTATGGCCGAGGTATCGTTCTCGCCACAGAACTGTGTGACTCGCTGCAATACAGCGAACAAGGGCGCAAAGTGACCGCGATCTATTCATTAAACGCGCCGCACCATTTTCCGCTTTCCGCATGATGCGCAGAGAAGCCTGAAGAGAAGCATCGCGACCGACTGATTATCCACCCAATGAGTGGATGGCGCACTCAACCATAAGATGGGCCGATAAACGGAACTGGTAAACTTTACACTGTAAATAGCGTTGATGGACGTTTCTACAACAAAAGTTCAGTGACCTATGCCTGAATTTGTCACACATTCCATACTGTGTCAGTATCAAATTGAATAGACTGGACAGGTTAAGTGGGTTAAGCAGGTCAGTTATGTGGGACAAGTTAGTATCTCTGTCAGAAGATGAGCAGGGAGTGGTCGCGAAGCTATTGCCAGACATCAGTGTGGATGGAAATTTCGATACGCGTGGATTAGATTCCGCGTTAGCCAATATTGGCGCCAGTGATTTTTATCTGATGGAAGAGGCGGTGAACCGCTTTATCAAGTGTGCGCGAGAAGCGAAAAGTGAAGCGTATGTGGGCTTTCCTATCGCTGAAGTGCGTGACGCGACGGTGGAAGTGGTGCTCTCAGAACACGACATGCTGGCCAGTATGGTGGTGACCGGCGCTTACAAAGGCCAACCTCTGAAAGGACCGCAAATCGTGCATGCCTTGGCGCAATCCCATGTCACTAAAGGCATCAATAAGCTCGCACTGAAAAAAGTGTTGGTGATGAGCCATCAACTCAAACCCGGTGAAACCTTCACTCAACCTGTCGCCAAAGGCAAAAATCCCATCCAAGGCAAAGACGCCAAGTTTGTTCCTTTAGTCAAAGACCCTGCTAGACAAGTGCTCGCTCCCAAAGAATCAGATCAAGATGGGGGCAAAGTGGACATGCTCAACTTAGGCGAGACCATCACCGTCTCAGCAAATGATCCCCTTATGAAACGTGTACCTGCGACGAAAGGGACACCAGGTATGACAGTACAAGGTAAGGTGATTCCGCCTAAGCCTGGTAACGATGCCATGCTCAAAGCGGGCAAAGGCACGAAAGTGAATCCCAACAATCCCAATGTATTGCTGGCTGAGGTATCCGGTATGCCGGTGCTCAAAGAGCGCAGCGTGGAAGTGGAAGATGCACTCTGCTTACCGACCATAGGTGTGGCGACGGGTCATGTTAAATTCAAAGGCAACGTGGTGGTGTTTGGCAACATTGAATCGGATATGGTCGTTCGGGCAACCGGATCACTCACGGTGGGTGGATTTATTGAATCGGCGGATGTTCAAGCACAAGGTGACATTGAAGTTGCCAAAGGCATCATTGGTCACAATGTCTCTGAAGGCGAAGAAAAGAGCTGTGTGGTGAAGTCGGGCGGCAGCATAAAGGCCAATTATGCACAGTTCAGTGAGTTACAAGCTGGACAAGATATTATTCTCAATGTCCACAGTATGAACAACGCCATTCGCTGTGGTCGCCACCTCGTTGTCGCCGATAGCAGCGAAAAACACGGCACCTTAAGCGGCGGCAGTGCCAAGGTGGGTGGAAAAATCACCTGCGTCGAGCTGGGTGTGGAAGGCGACACCGCGACACATGTTCAGGCGTTTGCGCGCTTTCAGATGTATAAAGAGCGCCAAGCCAAGCTCAAAGAACAATACACTCAAGCACAAGAAGCGACCATGGCGGTGGTGCGTAAAGAGCTGGAGTTGAAAAAAATTCCGAAATCTCAACGGACGCCAGAGCAAGAAGAAGAGGTAGAAACGCTCAAACGAGAGAGCAACGCACACCTTGAGAAAGTCAAACGTGCCCGTGATGGCAATGAAGCGGAATTGACCTCTGCACTCGAAGACAACACCATCGAGGTAAAAGGTAAGGTGTTCACCCATGTTACGGTGCAATATGGGGAAGAGAAAGTGATCACTAAGCGCGTTCATGGCCCTAGCATCTTCTCGTTCAATCAGTTTGAAATCAAATGCTCATCTATGTTCGAAGAAGAGGATATCGAACAAGAAGCCTAACGACGTTCACAAGATGTGCAGCCGCGGCAGGCCGAGCGAGTGTGTTTATCCAGCTTGCTGCGCTGTACTTTACAATAAGCATTTTTTAGCGCACGTCGCGCTGAAAACCAATCATCAGGCTTTTGTAAAATAAGATTACCCCCAAACCGCTTCACCAACTCGGTACGATTCTGCTCGATAAACGTGCGGTCATAGCCTATCTCAAAATAATCCAATGCCTGTTCGATAGAGGTGAAACTGGCGAGGGTTTCTGTTATCGAGTCGGTCATTCGCTTAATCGCTTCTTTCGTTCAGAATGGGTGTCCTATTATTGAACACTCGTTCACCATTGTCTACGATAGTAAGACACTCTCCACAATGGATACGGCAACAATGACGAAGACTTATGCGTTTGATGTCTATGGCACTTTGATTGACACACATTTTGTGGCGACTCAACTGGAAGCGTGGCGTCCGGGGCTTGGGCAGGCCATGAGTGTGACTTGGCGAAATAAGCAGCTCGAATACGCGTTTCGACGCGGGTTGATGAACGAGTATGTGCCGTTTTCAACCTGCACCGAACAAGCGCTGGATTACACATGCGCCGCCCATCAAACAACCTTGTCGCCGGAACAGAAAGCGCAGCTTCTCGACCTCTATCTTCGCTTACCCTGTTTTGATGATGTCAAAGAGAGCCTAGCCTCACTGGTAGCGAAAGGGCATCGGCTGGTCGCTTTTTCTAATGGTGAACAACACAGTGTTGAGACGTTGCTGCGCCGCGCGGGCATTCGGGACGAGTTTGCGCAGATAATCAGCTGTGAAAAGGTCAAAACCTTTAAGCCCAACCCATCTGTCTATCAGCATCTTCTGTCGGTCACCCAAGACAACGACACCTATTTAGTCTCGAGCAATCCGTTTGACGTGCTGGGTGCGCAATCAGCCGGTATTAAAACCGTCTGGTTGCAGCGCAGCGTGGATGTGCCTTTTGATCCGTGGGGAGTTGAGCCCGATCGCGTTATTCGTCGTTTGACCGAGCTGTAAAAAAGATAGCCGCCTAGGGCGGCTATCTCAGTTAGCTTGTGATTGGCACGACGAGGATATCAATCGGTGACTTATTGATGAGGTGGCGGGAGTAGGAAACAATTTTGCTCCAAAAGTCCTGATGGTGGCCACAAATCAACAGATCAAAGCCGTGTTCTTTAATGGTGTACGTTAATTTCTCACTGAGATCGCCGGTACCGACAAGGAAGTGCTTGATCGGGACAGGTGAATCGGTTTGAAACTTCTCTAGCCATTGGTTGTTGTTTTCGTTCAAAGGTCGACGGCTAGGATCGGCTTGAATATCGACCAAATCAGGGTAGATTTCCCCATGTGTGCCATCGATATGGATGAACGAGACTTGTGCACCCACTATCTCAGCGAGAGACGCGGCGCGTTCAATGAGAACGTTACTCTCTTCAGACAGCTCTAGTGCAACTAGGATATGTTTGTATTTCATAACCACGCCCTCTTACGTCATTGTTTACTCTATAAGCATAGTATTTCTGTGGAAAAAGATGTGTCGGATAGGTCTCGTAATGGCTTGAAAATACCGAGCTATCATTCAGATTTTGCCGATTTTTGTCGCTGCGCTCTGGCCTAAAAATGGGAAATATCCTGATAAATATCTAACCTTATTTAGTGTCTAATGGTTCGAGTACACTCAAGTCAAAATCATAAATAAAGAGAATGAACTATGACTTTTCCATCCGATTTTCTTTGGGGCGGAGCCATTGCGGCTAACCAGGTAGAGGGCGCTTACCTCACTGGTGGCAAAGGGCTTTCCACCGCTGACATGCTGCCAAAAGGGATCTTAAACCCACATCAGACCCGCGAAGCGCGTACTGAGGGGATCAAAGATCTTGCCATCGATTTTTATCATCGTTATCCAGAAGACATCGCTTTGTTTGAGGAGATGGGGTTCAACTGCCTTCGTCTATCCATTGCTTGGACGCGTATCTTTCCGCAAGGCGATGAAACCGAGCCGTGTGAAGAAGGGCTCGCCTACTATGACCGACTATTTGACGAATTGGCCGCCCACGGGATGACACCGTTTGTCACGCTTTCACACTACGAAATGCCTTACGCCCTAGTGGAAAATTACGGCGGTTGGGGTAGCCGAGAAGTGATTACCTTCTTTGAGCGCTATGCGCGCAGCGTATTTACGCGCTATAAGGAGAAAGTGAAGCTTTGGCTTACCTTTAATGAAATCAATATGTCGTTGCATGCGCCGTTTACTGGGGTTGGACTCCAAGAAGACGCGAGCGAACAGGCGATCTACCAAGCGATCCACCATCAGCTGGTGGCCAACGCCAAAGCTGTGCAGCTCTGTCACGACATCATCCCTGACGCGAAAATCGGCAACATGCTGCTCGGCGCGATTAACTACCCTTACACCTGTAATCCTGATGACGTTTTGGCGGCGATGGATGAGAACAATAAGTGGCTCTTCTTTGGCGATGTGCAGACTCGCGGCAAGTACCCAGGTTATATGTTGCGTTATTTCCGTGATAACGGAATCACCATCGAGATGGAAGCGGGGGACATCGAAACCCTAGCGGCGGCGAGTGTCGACTTTATTTCTTTCAGTTATTACGCCAGTGGGTGTGCGAGTGCTGATCCGAAACAAAAAGAGGTGGGTAATATCGTCGACAGTGTCCCAAATCCGTATCTGGAAAAGAGTCAGTGGGGCTGGTTGATTGACCCTAAAGGATTGCGCATTCTGCTCAACTTCCTCCACGATCGCTACCAAAAGCCACTGTTTATCGTTGAGAATGGTCTCGGTGCGCGTGATACCGTGACTGACGAAGGTGAGGTGATCGACGACTACCGTATCGCGTATCTACGTGATCATTTGGTGCAAGCGCATGAGGCGATATTAGATGGCGTCGAGCTAATGGGCTTTACCAGCTGGGGGCCAATTGACTTAGTCGCGAACTCTACTGCAGAGATGAGCAAGCGCTATGGCTATATCTATGTCGATCGCCACGATGACGGCTCGGGTACCTTGACGCGCCTGCGCAAAAAGAGCTTCTATTGGTATCAAGAGGTCATCAAAACCAATGGGCAGGCGCTCTTGGCCCAAGAGTGATGAAGTCAGCAGGATGCCGTAGTATTGGGCATCCTTAGGACGGATCGCTTAGAAGATTGAGCGACTGAGAAGCGCATAAACACAGAAACACATAAACATAGCAACAAGGGGCGCTGCTGCGCCTCTTATTGTGCTTGTTGCGTCTGGAGGAAGAAATCCAACGCGGAGTGAAGGTTGGCCCGGCGCTGCTCGATATTATCGTCATTCATACCAAGAAATGTGGGGTAGAAGGTGCGACCTTTCACTAATGCCAGCAGATTCGTCGCCAGTTCTCGCGCGTTTTGCTGCGGCAGTGTGTTGTGTGCCATGGCGTCGCTCAGCCAATGCTCCATTGGACAAGTTTTGATCTGTTCAAGATCGTTGAGATGACAACTGCCATGACACATGGCTTCAATCGTGATGGCCACCAGCAGGCGGCGGCGCTCGCAGCTTAAGACAAAATCCAACTGCTGATCGAAAATATCAAACAGCTGAGATTTAATGCTACGGGTCGGATCAAATGGCGGCAGTTTTTGCGTCTCTTGCTCTTGGTGCAAAATGTGTTCGACGACATTCTGATAGAGCTTCTCTTTCGAGCCGTAATGGGCATAGATGGTGGGCTTTGACGTGCCTGCGCATTTGGCGACAGCTTCAAGCGAGGCGCCTTGCACACCAAAATCCTGGTAGCACTCCATTGCTGCCTGAATAATATTCTGCCGAGTTTTTTCGCTTCGTTGACTTCTTTTATCCATACAAAGGTCAGAGCAGTGTTCTAATTTCTTCCATGTGGTCATTGTGTTAACGCTACCATAAGCATGGTCCTACCAGTATGCCCGTCGCTGAGAGTTGAGAGCTGACTCAACATTGCGACACTCTATTGCCGAGATTATCCGCGGCTAAGGATTTGGTTTAGCCCTTCAACCAGATTCACAATGGGCTCAATCTTGCGCCCGACCAGCTCATACGCGTAAGGATCGTTGACGACAAACTGGTTGGCCTCTAACCCGGTGACCGCGAGATAGCCCTCGATCTCAGATTTGACCATCAGCGGCGCGACCGGCACTTCTAGCACTTTCTTATCACCATCAAGGACATAGACAAAGCTTTGGGTCTCTTTGGTATGCACCGCCTGTTTAGGGACAAACAGGGTCGCCTGGCGTTCTATGGCGTTAAGGTAGAGCTCGGTTTTACTTCCCACCAGTAACTGATTATCAGAATTAGTAAAGGTCGCATAGGCGGAGAGTGTCTGGGCCTGTTCGGTGGTTTTGCTGTCGACAAAACTGAGCGTGCCATCAATAAATTGGCCGTGGGCATTTTTTACCGACACTGTCGGTGGCGTTTGCGCTGCGGGATCACTCAGTGTCGTTAGGTAGGGGTAGAGCACGTCATTCGGCGCACTGAAATGGAGCTCCACATCAGAGACGGCGATCAACTCTGTTAACTCCTGACCTTTGGTGACGAAGTTCCCGGCACTGACCAGAATTTGCCCCACTTTACCTGAAAAGGGCGCGACGATGGTGGTATCGACGAGCGCTTCTTGGGCGACAAGCAGATTCTTTCTCGTCGCGTCAATGGCTTGCCGAGCGCCGTCGAGTCGTTCACCGCGCGTCACGCCGGATTTCGTTAAATCAAGGATATTGTCGAGCGCGCGTTGGTATTCCTCTTGGGCGGCTTGAACCGCTAAACGAGCGAAGGTGGTATTAAATTCAAACAGCGGCGTGCCTTTTTTAACCACCGCACCATCGTTGACCAAGACATTGGTAATTTTGCCTTCCTGATCCGACAGAATCTTCGTGTATTCAGACGCTTGGAATTCACCGGAGAGCTTCTCGAGCCGGATCGCTTGCTTCTCTATCGGCAACTGAACTTGATACGCGTTGGATTGATAACGTTCGCTGGCGTTAGACAGTTGGCAGGTGACACTGAGAGTGGCCGCCGCGCCAAACAGAACGCTGAGGGTGAGTGCTAGAGGCTTCATGTTATCCCTAAACCTTGTGGTCGTTGATCCCAAAACGAGATGGCCGCTGGGCGGCTCGAGATGATTATGCAACATAGATTATTTTAACTTTACCGTTAAGTAAAGTTATATTGATGGTTTGAATGGGTTGCGTAGGGCGTGCTTTTTATCACTCAGTGAAAATGTAGGTGCTCTTTGTGCTCACTATTCTCGCCTTATAAGAATATAATTTGAACTCACTCTATGACCCAGTTAGAAAAGAATTGACCATGAAAAACGGCAGCGGCCAAGTGAACGAGAAAATCTTACAACTGCTCATGCAGGTAGCGGTCAACGACGAGCCGGTGACCGCCAAAATCTTAAGTCATCAGCTCGGGACACCACTGAGCAGTTTGTATCGCCACCTCAAAATGTTGAAAGAGTGGAACCTGATTGAAGAGAGTACGCACGACAAAACCTTGATCATCGGTCCGGCGGCTTTGATGTTGATGCGCAGTTACCAATCGAGTCAAAGTGAGCTGGAGTCAGTGTCCGCGGTGCTCAGACGCTTACAAAAGCAGACGGGCGAAATGGCGGCTTACATGGTGCCTGTTGGTTATCGTGCACTGTGCGTCAGCCGAAAAGAGAGCATGCAAGCGCTTAGGTGCAGTTATGTCGAAGGGCAGAGTCAGCCGCTGCTGCATGGCGCTTCATCGAAAGTGATGTTGGCGTATATGCCGAGTGCGCGCTGCGAGAAAATCTTGCGTTACTTTGGCCAAGAGTCGCAATGGGACGCTTGGCAGACCAAATTGGACGCGATTCGAACCCAGGGGTACGCGGTCAGTACCTCTGAAATTGATCCCGGGGTGTCTGGTATCAGCGCGCCGGTGTTAAAGGGTAGCAAACTTGTTGGCGCTGTGTCGGTAATGGCACCGGCTCATCGCGTTGAGATGAACGAGCAAAAAATTGTACTTCATGTATTGCAGGCAGCGAGAGCTCTGCCTCCTGAAAGGTAAAGGATATGTTTAGGCTATTTCAACGGCGCAAGCTACACAGTATTACTGGGCTCTGTTGCGACAAACTCACCTTGCTCAGTGTCAGTGAACAGATCAAACCGATGAGCCAAGTGGAGTTTGATATGGCCAACCAGAGCTTGGAAGAGCTCTACGATTGGCTGGCGGACAAAGTCTCGACCAATATTGGCTATGGCGGTCATTTCAATCTCCAACAAGCGGCCAAACATCACTTGCTTGATACCGTTGCTGCGTTGATGGAGTCGGCCAGTTTACCTGTGCTCTTTGCCAATGACGGTGAAAGCTTACTGCATGCGCTGCCGATGGTGGCGAGTCAAGGCAGAGAGTTGGGGTTTATCCATATCAGCCGCAGCTTGGATATCAAACCGACTCTAGAGCCTGAGAAAGGCTCGCTGTTTCATTTTGTCTTGCAGCGCAGTCAGCAAAGCCGCTTGTTCTGCCTTGGCGTGGATTCGGACAATCAAGATCCGAAGCTGCTTGATTATGCAGAAGATCTCGGCTGTGATTGGTTGTCCGTCAACGAGTGCCACTTTCGCTCTCGTTTTACTGTGAAGCAGCAGTTGAGCCACTACTTGTCACATTGTGATGACGTGGTGATCAATATTGATCTCGCCAGCTTACAGCCCGTGACGCGGTTGGAATCCGATACGTTGATCGAAGTGCAGATGGTCAATCGAGTGTTACGCCAAGTTCTGCTTTCAGGCAAGGTGCGCTTAGTGCAATTTGTCGGTTACAAAGACAAGCACATTTATTCGAAAGAGACATTGGGTGTGGTGAATGGCTTGGCGTCACTGTTTCCCAGTCATCATAGAGCAGCGTAATGCTCAAGTGGGTGAAAAACGGGGGCCTATAAAACTACTAAAGCTGGCGGTTAAGCCAGCTTTGTTGGGGTTGCACAGTTATTGAGGTTTGCTGTTCGTGTTTTTGTTCGAATCTTTCCAGTATTGAATACGAACACGATGCAATTGTGCTTTTCTCATTTTCTTCATGATAATCCCTCACGTTAAATACCATGCTCTTCATTGAGCAGATGTGAATCTAGTTCCTCATGAACAATTTCAATTTAGCGGCGAAATGCGCGAAACACCAGTGTTTTGATCACAAATTTTTCGCGAAATTGGCGTAATTTCTAATTTACATGTGACTGAGATCGCCATTTATTGGTCTTGTCATGTAATCGAAGTAAAAGCATCATCTTTACTTTGTATTTGTTAAACAAAACCTTAACTGATGTGTAACCTTACTCGCCTAACATTTGCTCGCTTATATAATGATAACTCAGCAAGGAGTCAGCAATGTGGGATCGTGATGAACAGGATTCACAATTCAGCCAGATGATCGAAGCGCGACTATCTCGTCGTCGTTTCTTAGCCGGAACCGCTGCCGTCAGTGCAGGGGCGTTTCTTTCCCTCAACCCGATCGCGAAAGCGATAGCGGCATCAAGTGATAGTCGTTTGCTCAACTTCGAAGCAGTGCCAGCCTCGACAAAAGATGCGATCATCGTACCTAAAGGTTATAAAGCCACGCCGCTTCTCTCTTGGGGTGATCCTATTTTTGCTGATGCGCCAGAGTTTGATCAAAGCGGTAAGCAAGATTCAGCCGCGCAGGCGCGTCAGTTTGGTGACAACACCGACGGGATGAGCCTATTCCCTATCAGTGACGATCGCGCTGTTATTGCGGTGAACAACGAATACACCAATTACGAATACTTGTTCGAACATGGCGGTAAAGCGATGACGGCGGACGACGTATTAAAAGCGCAAGCGGCACACGGTGTGACGGTGTTCGAAATCGTCAAATCCGGCGGAGAGTGGAAAGTGGATAAAGCAGGGAAACGCAACCGCCGTATTACCGCTAACACAGAAATGCGCCTGACAGGCCCAGCGGCGGGTCATGCGTTGATGAAAACCAAATTGGATCCTTCAGGCTTAGCGCCACTCGGCACCTTTAATAACTGCGCCAACGGTCAAACGCCTTGGGGCACATACTTAACCTGTGAAGAGAACTTCCACGGCTATTTTGGCACCAGTACGACGGCAGAGTTGAGCGACGATCATAAACGTTACGGAATCAAAGCAGCGAAGAGCAGTTACCAGTGGCATGACACCGATGAGCGTTTCGATGTCGCTAAGCATCCGAATGAGCCACACCGTTTTGGTTGGGTTGTGGAGATCGATCCAAACGATCCGACGTCGACGCCGCTTAAGCGCACTGCACTCGGGCGATTTAAGCACGAGAATGCGGCACTGTTGATCAACGATGATGGTCATGTCGTGGTGTACCTAGGTGATGATGAGCGTGGGGAGCACATTTACAAATTTGTCTCTCGCGATCGCTACCAACCGGGCAATGATGCTGCCAATCGCAACTTGCTTGAAGAGGGCACCTTGTATGTCGCCAAGTTCGAGATGGACGACAACGAGTTGAAAGGCAAGGGGCAGTGGATTGAACTGACTTATGGCAAAAATGGTCTGACTAAAGAGAACGGTTTTAACGATCAAGCCGAGGTGATGATTTTTGCACGTCGCGCTGCGACTCAAGTTGGCGCGACTACGATGGATCGCCCAGAGTGGGTGGCGGTGCACCCAGACAACCAACACGTGTTCTGTACCCTCACCAATAACAAAAACCGCGGCGTAAAAGAGGGCCAACCTGTCGGTGGTCCTAACCCTCGCGCTGAGAACCACTACGGACAAATTGTTCGCTGGGTACCGACCTCGGGCGATCACACCCAAGCAGAGTTTGATTGGGATTTGTACCTGATTGCTGGCAACCCAACGGTGCACAAAGATTCGCTCTACGCGGGTAGTGACAACATCAACGCCGACAACATGTTTAATAGCCCGGATGGTATCGGCTTTGATAAAGCCGGTCGTTTGTGGATTCAAACGGACGGAAACTACTCAAATCAGGGCGATTTTGCAGGTCAAGGGAACAACCAAATGTTGTGCGGCGATCCTAATACTGGTGAAGTGCGACGTTTCTTGACAGGGCCAATTGCTTGTGAGATCACGGGGCTGACCTTCTCCGCCGACTACAAAACCATGTTTGTGGGTGTTCAGCATCCGGGCGAGAAAGGTGCGCCTTCTCACTACCCTGGTGGTGGTGACAGCAAGCCTCGCTCCACCATCGTTGCCATTACCCGTGAAGATGGCGGCGTTATTGGCGCTTAAGCTGTCTCACTGTTTGCATCAACAATCATTCGCATCAAGATGGGCGCCACGAGCGCCCATTTTTTATTGCCGATATCCACATTGGCATATTTATGCGATCGCTCGCATAAAAAACGTCAAGGTTTCGTGTGTTCACCGCAAAGAGTGTTGCGCTTCACAATCGCAATCCCTATATTGAAAGAGTACTCAGCATAACCTTAAGGTGTTCTAATCCGAATAAACTCCAGATAACAATACGACATTGAGCGATTGACCCGGCGAATCTACCC